>JBBQBW010000484.1:0-2898 GCA_038318025.1 Burkholderiales bacterium
TCGGGCGCGGCGAGGTTCACTTCCACGTCGGGGCGCAACGTTTCGCGCGCGGTGCCATCGGGCAGCAACGCCCGCTCGGCGGGAAAGCGCACCCGGGCGCCGCCGCGGGGCAGGCTCACCTCGCGCAGTTCCCCCCGCAGCCCCGCCATGCGCGTGCCGACCAGGCGGGCGCCGGCCGCGGCGTGCAGTCCCGCTGCCAACGCTTCCGCTTCCCCCGCGGTCCAGCGATCTACCAGCACCAGGAGCGGCGTGCGAGACGCGGTGCCCCGCGGCTCCACGGAATCGAATTGGCGCGTGCCATCGACGCCTTGCCGCACCTGCCACGGGGCCGTCGCGGTGACGAAGTGGCCGAGGATCGCGAGCGTGGCCGCGCGAGACCCTTCGCCCGGCGTGTCCCGGAGGTCGAGGATGAGCGCCCGCGTGCCACGTACTTGCGCGAGCGCCGCCTCGAACTGCGCCGGAAGGGCCGCGTCGTCGAGGTGGCCCTTCAGCCGCAGGTAGCCCAGGTCGCGCGCCTCGCCGATGCGACGCGCGACGAGCGCCCCGCTGCGCGCTGCCGCAGGCCCGTTGCGCGCGACTTCCAGGGTGCGGGTGCGGCCGCCTTCGGCGACCCGCACCTTCAGCACGCCGGCGCGGGGGCCCGCGAGCGCGTGGCGCAACGCCCAGTCGCGCGCTTCCGGGTCGGTCGCGTCGCGCGCGGGAAGCAGGGCGCGCACGGCGCGCTCCACCGGTACGCCGTCGATCGCCACCACCTCGTGTCCCGGACGGATTCCCGCTACATCGTAGTCGCCATAGGTCCGCACCGCCTCGACGATCGCGCGCTGTCCGTTCCACCCCGCCCACGCATCCCCCTCCTGGGGCACGCGGCGCGGCGCTCCCTGCCCACGATCCACGAGGTACACGTGGTCGTCGTGAAGCGATGCGAGCGCGCGCTCCAGCACCGCGTTGAAGGCTTCGGGGCCGCGTGCCGCGATCGCTTCCCGGCGCCAGCCGTCCCGCGCACGGCGCCATTGCGCCCGGCCGCGCGGGAAGTAGGCGTAGCCGGAGTCGATGGCGCGCCACAGCGCGTCGAAATCTTCGCCCTGGGCGCGGGCGTCGGCGGCGGTTCCTGCGCTCCCCGGGCGCGCGCTGGACGCCGCGTCGGCGGGCACAGGCAACCAGGCGCCCAGGAGCGCCGCCGCGAAAAGGGCGATCGTCGCGCGCATGCGAAGGGTCATGGGCCCACCGCCCCGCCCCCGCGCTTGGCATCGATCTGCGCCAGTCGCTGCTCCAACGCCTCGGTCGCGGTGTATCCGGAAGCCACGAGGAAGAGCTCCCCCTCGTGGGACACGGCGAGGGTCGGAAACCCGTTCACGCCGAGATCCTGCGCCGTGGCGAAGTCCTCGCGGGCGCTTTCGCGCATGTCCTCGCAGGCGTGCCGGGCCAGGAACGCCGCGCGGCCGTAGCCGCCGTCCTCGGCGATGTCCGCCAGCACGTCCTCGCGGGTCACGTCCCGCGCGTCGCGGTAGAACGCCGCCTGGATCGCTCCGAAGAGGGCGTAGGCGCGGGTGGGATCGAGTGCGATTCCCGTCACCACCGCGCGGCAGGCGGGTTCGGTGTCATAGACGAACCCCGGGCGATCGAGTGCCGCGTCGTTGAAGGGGAGCCCGCTCTCCCGCGCCACGTGGGTCCAGTGCTCGCGCAGCATCGCCTTGAGGGCCGCGCTCGCGGGCTCGCGGTTGCCGGCGCGCAACCCGCCCATCACCAGGTCCAGGCGCGTGCCGGGGTTGCGCGCGAGGAGCCGCCCCAGCTCCGGGCCGAAGCCATAACACCACGAGCACAGGGGATCGGCGATGTAGAGCAGGTGCATCGGGAAGGCTCCGCCCGCGGAACGGGCGCGGTACGCCTGATGTTACGCCGCGATCGAGCGCCCGAGCGAGAGGGCCACGACGCGGTTGCGGCCGCGCTCCTTGGCGAGGGCGAGCGCCGACTCCGCGCGCGCGATCAGGGTGTCGATGCTCTCCGGGCCCTCGTCGAGGCGCGCCGCGACGCCGATGCTGGCGGTCACGGGGATCGTGAGGCCGTTCACCTGGAGCGCGTCCTCGGCGAAGGTGCGGCGGATGCGTCCGGCCACCACCACGGCGCCGGGGCCGGGCACGTCGGGCAGCAGCACCAGGAACTGCTCGCCGCCGTAGCGCACCAGCATGTCCTCCTGGCGCAGCGCCGTGCGCAGCACGTCGGCGAAGCGCTTCAGCACGTCGTCGCCGACGCGCTCGCCGTGCTTCTCGTTCACCAGCCGGAAGTGGTCGATGTCCGCCAGGATGATCGACAGGGGCTGCCCGGCCCGCTTCGCGCGCGACAGCTCGCGCTCGGCGATCTCGCGGAAGGTGCGGCGGTTGTAGGTGCCGGTGAGCGGATCCATGGTGGCGAGCCGCGACGCCTCGGCGTCGGCGCGGTCCTTGTGCAGAGCCATGAAGCCGAAGGTGCCCACCAGCGCCACGGCGTAGAGCGCAAGGAACGACAGCGACTGGAAGCCGGTGGGATGAGTGAAGGGCTGCAGCGGATTGTTGAGGAACGCGCTGGCGAGCCCGCGAGCGTAGAACGCGGCGGCGCCCAGGGCGAAGCCCGCCACGAGGATCCGTCGCGCCCGGGCGGAAGTGGGAAGCTGCAACTGGCTCGCGATGGCGGCCAGCACCGTGGCCAGCGTGCCGAAGACGAGGCCGCCGAAGGTGAGCGCCGCCCCCGGGTCCGTGGCCAGGAGCTGCATCGGGACAGCCACGGCGCCGGCGATCGCGAAGTGCACCCACGCGGGGAGGGTGCGCCGGTTGAAGGCGAGGAGGGCCGCGGCCTGCAGGGTCATCGACACGGCAAGGAGCGCGGCGGCGGCGGCCGCCGCGCCGAGTTGCGGCGCGAGGCCCG
>JBBQBW010000485.1:0-2893 GCA_038318025.1 Burkholderiales bacterium
CGGTGCGTGTACATGCGCGACCTGGGCGCGCGCACCACCGAGATCCGATTGGGCCTGGGGCCCTGGGCCTCGTCCCACGAGGCAGCGAAAGCGATCGCGGCGGAGGGCGTAAAGGTCGATCGCGCCTTCCTCGCCAAGCGCCGCCGTGAAATCGAGGAGGCAATTACCCGGGCCGAGAAGCTGCAGGCCGCCACCGATCGCATGCTGCGCCAGCTGCACGAGCGTCGTCGCGTGAGCCCGCGCTTAAACCGCCGCGCCGCGCCCCGTAAGTAGGCGAGGGATTGCCTAGCCAGGTCGGCGGCGGAAGCGGAAGACCCCGAGGCTCCCCCGCAGGTTCGGCATGAAGGTCACGGCGCTGCCGCCGTGCAGCACCTGCTCGTCGAGGATCTCGGCGCCCACCTTGCGGCACAGGTCCTCGAAGTCCTGCACCGTGCACAGATGGATGTTGGGCGTGTCGTACCAGCTGTAGGGCAGCGTCTTCGATATCGGCATGTGTCCGCGCAGGATGTCGAGCCGGTGGCGCCAGTAGCCGAAGTTGGGGAAGGTCACGATCCCCTCGCGCCCCACGCGCAGCATCTCGTTGATCACCACCTCGGCGTTGCGCATCGCCTGCAGGGTCTGCGACAAGATCACGAAGTCGAACGAGCCGTCGTCGAACGAGGCGAGCCCGTTCTCGATGTCGGCCTGGACCACGTTCACGCCGTTCTTCACGCTCGCCAGCACGTTGGCGGGGTCGATCTCGATGCCGTAACCCTGCGTGTCGCGCGTCGCCGCGAGCCCAGCGAGCAGCGCGCCGTCGCCGCAACCCAGGTCCAGCACGCGCGAGCCCTCCGGGATCCAGCGCGAGATGAGCTCGAAGTCGTAGCGCTGCATCACATGCCCTCCCGCTGGCCCTCGAAGCCGCGCATCTCCTCGAGCACCGTCGCCGAGTGCGCCAGCGGCGCCGCGCGCGGGCTGGCCCCGATCTCGGTGGCGATGTTGTCCACGTAGGCGGCGATCAGCTCGTGGTAGTGCGAGTTGTCGAGGAGGAAGGCGTCGTGGCCGTGGGGGGCGTCGATCTCGGCGTAGGTGACGGCGCGTTTGGCCGCGGTGAGCGCCTTCACGATCTCGCGGCTTCGCTCTGGCGGAAAACGCCAGTCGCTCCTGAAGGACGCCACGAAAAATCCCGCGTGCGCCTTCAAGAGCGCCTTGGCGAGGTCGCCGCCCGCCTGCTTGGCCGGATCGAAGTAGTCGAGCGCCTTGGTCATCAGGAGATAGGTGTTGGCGTCGAACACCTGCGAGAACTTTTCTCCCTGGTAGCGCAGGTACGACTCGATCTCGAACTCGACGTCGTAGTTGAAGCCGTACTCGTCGCGTTTCCTCACGCGGCCGAACTTCTCCATCAGCATGTCTTCGGAGAGGTAGGTGATGTGTCCGAGCATGCGCGCGAGCTTGAGGCCCCGCGCCGGGATCGCGCGGTGGGCGTAGAAGTTGCCGCCATGGAAATCGGGGTCGGAGACGATCGCCTGGCGCGCCACGTCGTTGAAGGCGATGTTCTGCGTGGAAAGCCGCGAGGCCGCCGCGATCACGAAGGCGTGGCGGATGCGATCCGGGAAGGAAAGTGTCCACTGCATCGCCTGCATGCCGCCGAGCGAGCCGCCGATGGCCGCGGCGAGGCGCTCGATGCCGAGGCGATCCATGAGGCGCGCCTGGGAGGCCACCCAATCCTCTACCGTCACCAGCGGAAAGCTCGCGCCGTAGGGCTGCCCGGTGGCGCGGTCGATGGAGCCTGGCCCCGTGGAGCCGTGGCAGCCGCCGATGTTGTTGACCCCGATCACGAAGAAGCGCTCGGTGTCGATCGGCTTGCCGGGCCCGATCAGGTTGTCCCACCAGCCGACCTTCTTCGGGTCGTCGGCGTAGTACCCCGCGACATGGTGGCTGCCGGAGAGCGCGTGGCAGACCAGCACCGCGTTGGATTTGTCGGCGTTCAGCTGCCCGTAGGTCTCGTAAACGAGCTCGTACGAGGCGAGCGTCTTGCCGCCCTTGAGGATCAGGGGCTCGAGGAAGCCCGCCCGTTGCGGCAGGACCGCCCCGACCGAGCCCGATGTTGTGATGTCACCCATAAGCAAAAAACCCGAACGGCCGGTGGGCGCGTGTCGGGTTTTGCGTGACACTCGCTTTAGCCGTATTTGTTGAGCGCCCGCAAGCTGAGTCAAATCGGCGCTATTGGGGGGATTCTACCCGATCGCCGCCCGCTGGAGGGTTGCACTCGTTGATTGCCCAATCGGTATCACTTTAGCGACACTCCCAATATGCCTAGCACCACGCCCGATTGCCTCAATGAGCGCGGGGAATGTCGGAACGCTTGAGGAGTTCGAAGCGGAAGCCTTCCGGCAGCGGCGTCATTGACGACAGCCGTTCGATCGTGGGCCACTTCATACCTGTCGGCGTGAGCGGATGGTCGGCGCAACGTTGAAAGCGCGCCGGACTCGTGATGGTGACAGCGCGGACAGTCGAGCGGAATCAAGGATGCTACGCGCTCACGACATCGTCTCCAATGCGAACATCGTCAGAATCTCGCCCGACGAGACGACGAGACTCCAGCGGACTCGCATCACGACACGAGCCCAGCGACCAGGTAGAGGATGGCTGCAATCCCTGCGGCGGAGAAGTTATAGGGCGCCGCGTACCGCAGGTAGTTCGCGTGGTCCGCGTGGGCGATCCGCGACGACATGTTGGTCATCCCCGCAACAGGTGAAGTGACGTCACCGAACGTGGCTCCGGTAATGACGGCTGCAACGCAGAGCGGAATGCCAGCTCCCACAGTGACGGCCAGGGGAATGGCGAATGGCATGATGAGCGAAGCGGCCCCCAAGACGAGCCGATGAGGTAGGTCACAGTGGCCGAAAGGACA
>JBBQBW010000486.1:0-2881 GCA_038318025.1 Burkholderiales bacterium
CTAGATCAGGTTGGCGACGCTCACGCCTTGCGATCGAACCAGCGCACCCAATCGCGAATCACGCGCAGCTTGCGCACGTTGATGCGGTAGAGGCGCGTGCGGCCCTGCTGCTCGTGGGTGAGCAGGTGCGCGTCTTCCAGCACGCGCAGGTGGCGGGTGGTGGTGGGCCAGGCGTGCTCGAAGCGGTTGGCGATGTCCCCCGCGCTCATGGTCCCTCCGCGAAACCAGAGGGTCATCAGGATTTGTCGCCGCGCGCGGTGGGAGAGCGCCGAGAAGATCGCGTCGAGCTCGAGCAGCCGCTCTTCGGGGCTAGGACCCGCCAAGGCCCGCGGGCTTCAGGTGCAGGAACTCCATGCCGTCCGTGAGGTTCCCCATCGGCTCCCAGACCGCCATCACCTCGGGCATCTGGTGCGCGGCGTCGGAGGCGGCCTCGTCCTTCCACTGCATCATCTCCACGAACGTGGTGCCGCCCTGGCGGCTCTCGGCCTTCCAGATTTTCGGCGCTTCCTCGCCGGTGAGCCCCGCGCGCTTCAAGACCGGCCCGTGCTTCTCGAGCAGCTGCTTGAACTCTGACTCCTTGCCTTCCTTCACGCGATAGACGCACAGCACATCGACAGGACCAGTGGCCATCGGAGCGCTCCTTTAGCGAAGTGGCTAATTAGCGTCACGGCTAACAATGGGTCAAGCTCCCGGTTGGACTTCCCGTCGGATTGCTGGCAGGCCGGGTGGATGGAAAAGTTCCTCGGGCGGCAATCGGAAAATTTCTACGCGGTGATGCGCATCGTGTTGGGCGCGGCGTTCGCGTTCCACGGGCTGCAGAAGCTCTTCGGCATCTTCGGTGCGAAGACCGCGGCGATGTTCTCGCAGAGCTGGTTCGGCGGGTTGATCGAGCTGGTGTGCGGAGCGTTGATCTCGCTCGGGCTCTTCACCGGCTGGGCCGCCTTCCTCGCCTGCGGCACGATGGCCGTGGCGTACATTCAGTTTCACTGGAAGGGGCAGGTGGATCGCAACTTCTGGCCCGCCATCAACAAGGGCGAGCTGGCGGTCGTGTACTGCTTCGTTTTTCTGTACATCGCGGCGAAGGGGTCGGGAAAGCTGAGCCTCGACAGTCGCCGCCGCGCTCGGTGAGCCGTAGGCCCGAAACGAGCGGTGCTATCCGGGCACCAGGCAACAAATCCCTCTTGGCCTTCGATAATTCGGGAAACGGGCTGGGAGCTGCGACATGCGCAACACCGGGGTGAATGGAAGCAGCGTCGACGTAGGCGGAAATCTTCAGGCCTCCTACGCGGTTCAGCGCGCCTCCGATCGGATCGACGGGTTTGCCCGGGGCGCCGGATTGAACCCGTATCAGACCCGCGCAGCGCACCAGCTCTCAGCAATGCTCTTTCCTCGGGGCTACCCAGCGAGCAGCGAAGCGCCAGTCGTCGACACCCGCTTGTTGATGACTGACTACGACTCCAGCTCTGGCGCCGGGCGTCAGGCAAGGAAGGTACTGCCGACCCCCACCGACCCACTCCCCACTGGCGACCAGCTTGCCGGATGGATGGCCAGGAACTTTAGTCAGAGCCGCGAAGCGGCCATGGTCATTGATGTCGTCTTCGCCTTGGCGCAAGACAACATACCCGCGGCCGAAAACGCGGTTCAAGCCCACTCGGCCGCAGTGAAGGCGCAAGGGGTCGAGCGCACGAGGACGGCCCTGGTCGGCACCACGGGCTACGCGAAGATTGGCGGCGGCGTCGGGCGAGGTGCGCATTGCCCGGTGGATACGCCGGCCGAGCGGGTTGCCCGGACGATCGAGTTGGGCAACGGCATGCGATTCAAGGTCCGCTCCCAGGAAGGGTAGGCCTCAAGCAACGTAGCGACGGGAGTCGCGAGTCGCTGCCGCCGTGGCACCTGACGCGAACAGCGACGACTGCCCGCCGAGGCAGGCCTCGAGGTCCTCCTCAAGGAGAGAGCTTCTATCCTCGCGATGAAGGCCGAGCCCATCGAGCAAAAGCGCGCACGTGTTCGGACTTTAGCGGGGCCCGCCTCGCTGATTGCCCGGTCTACCCGGTGGAGGCCCGCGGGGAGGCGCTGCGTTCTCACCGGCAGGAAAGGATGGGCGCGGAGGAGGCGCGGCCTGCGGCGGCGGCGCAGCGTGCGGAGGTGGCCCGGCGGGTGGAGGCGGCGCGGCGGGGGGAGCGATCTCGCCCCGTCGACCGGGCGGCGTCCCCTGGTTCCCGGGCCCGTCATCCCTTCGCCCCGGCGGCGCAAATCCGCCAGGCGGCGGACCATGGTTGCCTCGGGGAGGGGGCCCACCGACACCGGGTGCCCCGCCCGCATGCGGGTTCCCGCGCCCAGGCGCGCCGTAGGCTCCCGGCGGGGGACGACCCCCTCCGTACACGGTGCCCCCGGGCGGCGGATTTCCCGGCCTCGGTGCGTAGCGCGGAGACCTCGGGACTCCCGGGGGCGGCGTCACGCCGGCGGCGCCGTGGTAATCGCGCGGCCCGCGTCCCTCTCCCCGATAGACATAAACGCTGCGATTTCTGTCCCACTCGTAGCTGCGCGCGTGCCGGCCGGGCAGGTACTCGTGGGAGTGGCGCCCGCCGAGGCTGCAATACCCGCCGTGCGGATCCGGGTGGTAGTCGTAGTACCAGAGCCGCCGCGGCCCTGAGTAACGGTAGTAGTCGCCGCTGTACGCGTAGTAGCTCGGCTCGTCGGGCCCGTACTCGTGGACGTGCTGCTCCTCGTAGAAGCACCAGCCTCCTCCGAGCGGGAAAGGTATCGGGTGGGCGCCGAAGTACTGAACCATCGGCGGTGGCGGTGGCGGCGCGTAGTACCGGCGAACACAGCCGCTGAGCGCGACGAAGGCCAGTGGTACGACGAAAAGCAGACGGCGCAT
>JBBQBW010000487.1:0-2880 GCA_038318025.1 Burkholderiales bacterium
TTCCTCGAGCGCCCGCCGCTCGCCGACGACACGCCCGTGTTCCGGTTCCTGCGCACCATGAGCCGCGCCGAGAAGCCGATCGTCGCCGCCGTCACCGGCCCCGCGGTGGGCATTGGCACCACGATGCTGCTCCACTGCGACCTGGTGTATGCCGGCGACAACGCACGCTTCCATCTGCCGTTCGCGAGCCTGGGCGTGGTGCCGGAGTTCGCCTCGAGCTACCTGTTGCCGCTCGCCGGCGGCTACCACCGCGCCGCCGAGCTGCTGTTGCTCGCCGAGCCCTTCGACGCGGCGCGCGCCGAGGCCGCGGGGTTCGTGACCCGCGTGGTGCCCGCCGCCGAGGCGCTGCCCGCCGCGCGCAAGGCCGCCGAGCGCGTGGCTTGCCTCCCGCCCCAATCGATCCGCCTCACCAAGTCGCTGATGAAGCGCGCCCATGCCGACCCGGTGCAAGCGCAGCTGCGCACCGAAGGCGAGCACTTCCGCCGCATGCTCGGGGAGCCCGCCGCGCGCGAGGCGCTGGAAGCATTCGCGCAAAAGCGCAAGCCCGACTTCAGCCGCCTCGAATAGGACGAAGCGCGCATTTCGGGGAATATTCGGTAGCCGGTTTCCGGGGCGCATCGGCGAAAATACGGGGGCATTGCGAACATCAACAATCGGAGCCCTCAAAGAATGAAACCCCGTTTCTCGCTGACCGCCGTGGCCCTTGCCGCGGCCACCCTGCCGGTGCTCGCCGGCGCCGCTTCCACCGTCGTCCCGGCGCAACCTTCGTCGTTCGACCCCGTCAACCTGCGCATGACCGTGGACTCGTGCACGTACGTGCCCGCCACGGTTCGCGTCGCCGCCGCCGGCACCACGCTTCGGGTCACCCAGCAGCCCAACGCCTGCCTTGTGCCCGGCACCCCGCAACGGGTCGACGTGCGCCTGGGTACACTCGCCGCCGGCGACTACCAGGTCGAGGTCTTCGCCTCCCCTGCCGGCAACGGGGCGCCCACGGAGACGCTGCGCTTCTCCGTGACCGAGCGGGCCGAGGCCGCGGTATTCCCGCCGATCCCGCGCCCGCTCACCGATTACTCCGGGGTATGGTGGAGCGAGAACGAGTCGGGCTGGGGACTCTCGATCCACCAGGCGCCCAGCAACGTGGTCTTTGGCGCGGGCTTCGTCTACGCCGGCAACAACCAGCCGCTGTGGTTCACGCTCCAGGGCGGCCAGTGGAGCAGCGCCACGCGGTGGACGGGGACCCTGTACCTCACGACGGGGCCGTCGTTCTCGTCGCCGGACTTCGATCCGCGATTGGTGTTGATCCAGGCGGCGGGACAGGCGACGCTGGATTTCACCAACGAACCGGTGAACGGCAGGGCTTCACTCACCTACATCGTGAACAACATCCCGGTGACGAAGACCATTACTCGGATGGTTTTCTGACGGATTGATCAGGATCGCAGATAGTCGCAGATGAAACGCAGATGGGCGCAGATGGGATGAGGAAAGGCTGTCGGAAATATCACACGGTGGCAATCGTAGGCACCACATTCCTATCCCCATCTGCGACCATCTGCGTTTCATCTGCGACCATCTGCGTTCCCGCTTGACCCCCATGTAGGAGATGTCTGGCGCAGCGTGTAGAGGAACCCACCGGAACCAAGCCCCATCCTTCGCCGCCCAACAAGGGCAGCGATCTGCTGCACGTACGGAGGCTCGCATGTCTTTCCTGCTCTACCTCATCGGCTTCATCGTTTTCATCGCCGGCCTGGCGTGGCTTGCCACCGTCGCAGGCGTCTCGCAGACCTACGTGGTGATCGGCGCCGTGATCCTGCTCGGCATCGGCCTCTTTACCGCAATCGCCCGCATGCGCGAGAAGGACTCGCACTCGGCGTAGGTCAGAGCACGTCGAACGCCCACGACCCCTTGGCGAACACCTCCGCCTGGTAGTGCCGCGCCCCTGCGTGGAAATCTCGGGAGCGGCTGAAGGTGGTGCCCACATAAAACGGGCTGCGCGGAGGGTACCGGCCGCAGCGATGGGGCGCAATCCCCGTTGCGACCGGATGCGCCCTTGGACGCTTGAAGCGCGCCGCGTGGATTCCCCACCTTCGTTGTGCGCCGCAGCAAACGGGCGTATAGTCCGGCGCCTCGACAGATGAACGCAGCCACCGCCGCTCCGGCACATTCTTCCGGTCACCACCAGGCCACCGCCGTGCTGGTGATCGGTGCCATCGGGGTCGTTTTCGGCGACATCGGAACGAGCCCCCTCTACGCGCTGAAGGAAGCTTTCAGCCCGCGCTACGGCATCGCGCTCACTCACGACAACATCCTCGGCATCCTGTCGCTGATGGTGTGGTCGCTGGTGTGGGTGATCACGATCAAGTACCAGTTCCTGATCATGCGTGCCGACAACAACGGCGAAGGCGGCATCCTGTCGCTGCTGGCGCTGGCGCTGCGCGAAGTGGGCAAGCGCCCGGTGCTGCGCTGGACCGTCATCACCCTCGGGATCTTCGGCGCCGCGATGTTCTACGGCGACAGCATGATCACCCCGGCGATCACGGTGCTCTCCTCCATGGAGGGGATGAAGGAGTACTCGCCGGCCCTCGCCCCGTACGTGATCCCGTTCACGATGGTGGTGATCACCGTCCTCTTCTTCATCCAGCGCCACGGCACGGCCACGGTCGGCTCGTTCTTCGGGCCGGTGATGATCCTCTGGTTCTTCACCATCGCCGGTTTCGGCATCATGCAGATCGCGAAGAACCCCTCGGTGCTCGAGGCGCTCGCCCCCGCCTACGCCGTGGATTTCGCCTTCACTTACCCGCTGCAGGCGTTCTTCGTCCTGAGCGCGGTGTTCCTGGTGCTCACCGGCGGGGAGTCGATCTACACCGACATGGGGCACTT
>JBBQBW010000488.1:0-2877 GCA_038318025.1 Burkholderiales bacterium
GCAAGCGCTCGCGCATCGTTCGGCAGTTGCGGTCGCGCTTGGCCGCGTCGCGGCGCAACGCGGGAGTATCGCGGGAACCGCGGGAATTTTCCATGGCGGGTAAAAATATACACGACTCACCACCCCCGTGCGGAATTGCTCGCGGAATTTTGCTTCTCCACCTTGCGCGGGATGGCGTATGCAACCCGCGCACTCGTGTGCGCCCCAGCGCACGAGTGCGGCTTCAGCTACACGTCCCACCGCGAAAATCGACAGCTTGTGGCTGAAGCACGCGAGCAGGCGCCGCATCGCCTCGCCCCCGTCCGCCACCTCGCGTGGCCGGGGCTTGCGATTGGTCGCAACGCCCTGGACGCCATGGGGATGCCAGGGAAACGCGTTCCACAACACCACCTGGTGCGCGGCGCCGGCGCGCTCGATCTCGTCCCAGATCACGAAGGCGCTGCGCTCGCGCTGGGGCTTCTCCGCCGCGTTCGCGCTGGTCGGCTCGAGCGAGCGCCGGGCGACCAGCGGCGCCTTGTGCAGGAGCTCGGTCTCGGAGCAGAAGGCGATGCCGGAGAAGCGGCAGCCGCGATGGCTCGGCGCCTCGCCCAGCAGCAGCACGCGCGCGGACTTCGATCGCGCTTCCAGGTACGCCGCGAGGTTCTCACGCCGCCGCTTCGGCATGCCGCTGCGCGGCGCGCCATCGCGCTCGTCGTGGTCACGCCATGGATTGAAGACGCCCGCAGGATCGCGGGGGCCCGCCTCGAGGTACTCGAGGAAATGCTCGATTGGTTCCACCCCCAGATAATGGGGTCAGAACAGATTTTCAGCCGGCGGAAATCTGTTCTGACCCGATTATTTCTTCACCGCGCCCTTGGCCTTGGCCTCGGCCAGCAGCCGGCCGCAGTCGGTGTCCTTGCCGGGCCCGGTCTCGACCAACGCCAGCGCCGCGAGCGGAGGTGCGATCGCCCCGAGGGCGACGGCAGCGGCGATACGGGCGGCGAGCGGCCCCGCCTTCGGGCGGATCGAGGGGTTGCGCAACGGCCCGCCGATGGTCAACGGAGTGCGCAGCGCGAGCAGGCTCATGTCCTTCGGGTAGGGCCTGACCTCGAGGTCGAGGGTCTCGTCCTTCAGGTGGATCGCGCCGTCGACCTTCACCACGGTGTCGGAGGTGTCGACCACGAACGAGTCGGTGTTCATCGACCCGTCCTTCACGTCGAAGCCGCTCACCGCGCAGCGCAGCGTCACCTGCTCGTGCTTGCGCCCCAGCAGCAGGATCGACTCGGCGACATCGAGGCCCAGCAGCTCGATCATCAGCGCGCCGATGCGCCCGCCGTCCACCGCCATGCTCGCCTTGCCGTTGCTGGTGCCGAGGAGGTCGGCGACCGACATCCCGTGCCCCACCAGCTCGGCACGGCCATAGAGCGTTCCCATCGCATCCTGCATCGACCCGGAAGTCGGAAACAGCTTGGCGAGGTCCAGGCGCTGCACGTCGATCTTCATGTCGCCGCGCAGCGGCTTCTGGTTGCCGTCGAGCTTCACGTCGGCGGTGATGCGCCCGCCCGCGAAGCCGAAGATGAGCGGCTTCAACGCCAGCACCGAATCCTTGAGGACCAGGTGCGTCGACAGTGAATCTATCGGCAACTGCTTCGGCCGCTGCACCCGCCGGGCCTCGAGCTTCACGTCCGCATCCATCTTCCCCCATGCGGCCGGGCTGAACGAAGCGTCCGGCAGCACCCGCCGGCTCACCTTCAGCTGCGCCGCCTTCGCCCGTTGCTCGGGAGATGCGGTCTCGCCGGCGCCGGTTTTCGGCGGCGCTCCCACCAGCGGCCCGAGGTCGTCGAAGTCGAGCAGATTGGACTTGAGCTCGGCCTGCAGGAAGGGCTTGCCGCGTCCCTTGCGGTACAACACCGCGCCACGCAGGTCGCTATCCCCCACCTTTCCATCGAAGGGATTGAAGTTCCAGTCGCTGCCCGCGTGCTTGAGGCGCCCCTTGAGGCGATAGGGCGGCGAGTCGGGCATCACCATGTCCGAGATCTTGTTCAAATCCCGCAGGGTCTGCCCGGAGAGCACCAGGTCCATGTCGACCGCGCCGCCCCCATCGGTGGCCAGCGTCCCGTCCACAGCCACCTGGGTACGTCCCACGCTGCCCTTCCCCACCACGCGAATCGGCGCCTCGTGCTGGGGATTGAGCTCCGCAATGGTCGCGGTCACCTTGGCGGCCTCGCCGCGGAATTGCCCCTGGGCGCTGGCATCCAGCGCCCCCCCCTCGCCGGCGCTGCCTTTCACCTTGATGTCGAGGGCGGTCTTCTCCCCCTTGTCGAGGTATCGGATGTCGCCATCGCCGAGGTAAACGCGCCCGATGACGAGCCGGCTGTCCTCGGTTTCCTCGGCCTCTTTGCTGAAGCGCCAGGTGGCGCGCTTGCCGTCCATCTCGAGACCCGCGCGGGCCTGCACCGCGCCCAGGTACGGGATCACCAGCCGCCCGGCGAAGAGCGGCGGCACCATCACGCGGGCATAGAGGCCCCGGGCGTTGATGAGGTCCGGCGTCTCGGCCCAGTCCGGGTTGGCGATGCGCAGGTGGTCGAAGTTGATCCGTGGCGGCCAACCCAGCTGGATCGAGATGCCATCGATCTCCACGGCGCGCCCGAGGGCCGCGGAAGCACGCTTCTCGGCGAAGCGCTCACCCCATTCGGACTGCGCGAGTAGCAGGGCGCCTCCCAGGAGCAAGGCGGGCAGGACCAATACCAACAGGAGCGCCACCAGGGCGACGCGACGGGGGGCCATGCAAATAGGATGCCGCCGCACCCGCGCGGTTCCGGCCGAGGTGAAGATTCACTGTGCAGTACCCCCCCGGGCAAGTAGGATGGGCTCGCTTCATTCCCCCTTATCCTTATT
>JBBQBW010000489.1:0-2864 GCA_038318025.1 Burkholderiales bacterium
GACGCCTGTTCGCCGCCGTCGCGGCTGCCCTCGCCATGGTGCCCGGCCTGGCGCTCGCGCAATCCGACTACCCGTCGCGCCCGGTCGCGATGGTGGTGCCGTTCCCGCCCGGCGGTGTCGCCGACATCACCGCGCGGCCGCTCGCCGAGGCGATGGGCCGCATCCTCAGGCAGACGGTGGTGGTGGAGAACAAGGCGGGCGCGGGCGGGGGCGTCGGCATGGCCTACGTCGCCAAGGCTAAGCCCGACGGCTACACGGTGCTGCTCGCCCTCTCCTCGGTCTCGATCATCCCCGAGGCGGACCGCGTGCTGGGGCGAGATCCGATGTACCAGCTCGACCAGCTGGTGCCGATCGCGCGCTTCACCGCCGATCCCACGGTGCTCGCGGTGCGCACCGACGCGCCGTGGAAGACCGCGAAGGAGTTTCTGGAGGCGGCGAAGAAGGATCCCGGCGCGATTGCCTACGGCTCCTCGGGCAACTACGGCACGATGCACGTGCCGATGGAGATGCTGGGCGCCTCGGCCGGCGCGAAGATGCTGCACGTCCCCTTCACCGGCGCCGGCCCCGCGGTGGTGGCGCTGCTCGGCGGGCAAGTGCAGGCGCTTTCGACCGGGCCCTCTTCGGTCATGGGGCACGTGAAGGGCGGCAAGGTGCGGGTGCTCGCCTCGTGGGGCGAGGCGCGCCATCCGGCGCTGCCCGAAGTTCCGACGCTCAGGGAGCTGGGCTACGACACGCAGTTCTCGCAGTGGACCGGGCTTTTCGTGCCCGCCGGAACGCCCGACAACGTGGTCGCGAAGCTGCGCGAGGCCGCCCGCGCCGCGGTGAACGATGACACCTTCAAGGCCGCGCTCGGCCGGGTGGAGACCCCGATCCAGTACCTCGACCAGCCGCAGTTCAAGGCGTTCTGGGATGCCGACGCGCGCAAGCTCGCCGAGGCGGTGCGCAAGATCGGCAAGGTCGAATGAGGCTGGCGCTGGCGCTCGCGGGCCTCCTCGCCGCGGCTGCCGCGGGTGCCGCGCCAGCGCGCAACGCCGCGCTCCATGCGCTCTTCGAGCGCGAGTTCAGGAACGGGCTCGAGGAGAGCCCCGAGACCGCTACCTTCCTCGGCGTGGAGGGCTACAACGATCGCCTCACCGACCTCGCCCCCGAGGCGGTGCAGCGGCGCCAGGCGCGCTCCGTGTCGACGCTCGCGCAGCTGCGGCGCTTCGATCCCGCAAGGCTCTCGCCCCAGGACCGGCTGTCGCGCCAGGTGATGATCGACGACCTGGAGCGCGACGTGCGCATGTCCGCCGTGTTCGGCCCACTGCCCTTCGACACCGGCGTGGACGGCTACATGCCGGTGAGCACGATGTGGGGGCCGCACCAGAACTGGTCGATCCTGGCCAAGTCCACGCGCTTCACCTCCGTGGCCGATTACGAGAACTACCTGAAGCGCCTCGCCGCGATGCCGCGCTACCTCGAGCAGGTGCAGGCGACGATGCGGCTCGGGATGCGCTGGGGCTGGGTCGCGCCGCGCGCCGCGATGACGCGCATGCCCGGCATGCTCGATACCTTCGCGGCCGCGGACGTGACCGCGACCAGCCTCTGGTCGCCTTTCACCACCTTCCCCGACGCGCTCCCCGCCGTCGAACGCGAGCGCCTCGCCGCGGCGGGCCGCAGGCTCCTCGAGCGCGGCGTGCATCCGGCCTTCGCGCGCCTGCAGGCGTTCCTGCGCGACGAGTACCTGCCGGCCGCCGCCACCGAGCTCGCCGCCTCGAAGCTGCCCGGGGGCGAGCGCTACTACGCCCTGCGCGCCGCGGCCAGCACCACGACCTCGCAGACGCCGGAGGAGATCCACGCCCTGGGCCTCGCGGAGGTCGCGCGCATCGCGGC
This sequence comes from Burkholderiales bacterium, assembly GCA_038318025.1. GTDB lineage: Bacteria > Pseudomonadota > Gammaproteobacteria > Burkholderiales > Usitatibacteraceae > Usitatibacter. The sequence continues at coordinate 1,873 of JBBQBW010000489.1, forward strand.
GCTGATGGACGCGGCGCTGCGCGACAGCGGCTGGAAGGGCAACCGCGCGGAGTTCCTGGAGTTCCTGCGCACCGACCCGCGCTTCACCTTCAAGACCCCGGAGGAGCGGCTGCGCGCCTACCGCGACATCGCCAAGCGCGCCGACGCCGAGCTGCCCCGCTTGTTCGCCGAGCTGCCGCGCATTCCGTACGGCATCCGCGCCATGGAAGCCTACGAGGGCGACAACGCCGACCACTACTCGCTGCCGGCCCAGGATGGCAGCCGCGCCGGCTACTTCGACGCCAACGTGAACAACCTCGCCAAGCGCCCGTCCCACGAGATGGAGTCGACACTGCTGCACGAGGCGGTTCCCGGACACCACCTCCAGATCGCGCGGTCCTTCGAACTCACCGGCCTGCCGCAGTTTCGCCGCACCGGCTTCTACACCGCCTACGGCGAGGGCTGGGCGCTCTACGCCGAGAGCCTCGGCTACGAGATGGGCTTCTACCAGGATCCCTACCAGCGCTTCGGCGCGCTGCAGGCCGAGATGCTGCGCGCCTGCCGCCTGGTGATCGACACCGGGCTCCACGCCAAGGGGTGGGGCCGCGAGCAGTCGATCCGCTACCTGGTGGACAACGCGGGCGGGCATCCCGATTCCGCCGCCGCCGAGGTGGACCGCTACATCGTCTGGCCCGGCCAGGCGCTCGGCTACAAGGTGGGCGAGCTCAAGATCAAGGCGCTGCGCGCCAGGGCGTCGGCCGCCCTCGGCACGCGCTTCGATGTGCGCCGCTTCCACAACGCGATCCTCGACGACGGGGCACTGCCGCTCTCGGTGCTCGAGGCGCGGATCGATGAATGGATCCAGTCCGAAAAGGGAAGAAAGCCATGAAGCTCCTCGCACGCACCCTCGCCGGCGCGGCACTCCTCGCCCTGGCCGTCGCCCACGCCCAGGATTTCTCCAAGGTCGAGATCCAGCCGACGAAGCTCAACGACAACCTCTACATGCTCACCGG
>JBBQBW010000490.1:0-2863 GCA_038318025.1 Burkholderiales bacterium
CACTCGTCCAGCATGCCGCACAGCTCTTCCACGGGGCCGTCGATGAACGCCTGCTCCTCGGCCGAGAGCCGCGCCTGCGGATAGCCCATCAGCACTTTCCAGTCGGGCTTACCAGTGAAGAGCTCGGCGTCCCACCAGACGCTGCCGGCGTCCAGCGCCTCCTGCTCGGTCTGCGACACCTGCGGCATGATCTTCTTGTAGAGGCTGAAGATCGGCCCCGACACGACGACGCGGCGGATTGGTTTCACGATCGAGAGCGCCGCGAAGGCGATGATCGCGATCCACAGCGCCGAGACGAGCCATATCGGCCCGTCGGCCGCCATCACCGCGAGGGTGAAGAGCGACAGCCCCACGGTCCAGGCCACCCCGTTGGCGCGGTGGTAGGCCAATGCCCATTTGAGCGCGCCGAGCGCGACGATGAACCCGGCGATGGTGAGTCCGGTGGCGAGTGTCATGTGCTTCTCCCTAGTCGCCCGAGACCAGCTCGAGCTTGCGTGAATCGCCCACGGGCGGCGCCTTGAGGCCCGCCACGAGGAACGGGGCGAGCCGCTGCAGCAGCAGCTCGTCGTTGTCCTTCTCGGCGCCCACCTGGGCGTAGATGCGCAGCGCGTCGGTGCCCGCGGCGGTGTACGAGAGCGCGCCCATCACGAAGTGCAGGCGCCAGGTGAGCTCCTGGCGCGAGATGTGCGGCAGCGCCCGGGCAAACGCTTCCTTGTAGCGCGCGATCATCTCGGCGTACTGGGCGGACAGGAGGTGGCGAATGAAGGGCGCCGGGTCGGCGTAGGCGCGGCCCAGGAGGCGCAGGAAGTTCTTGCCCCCGCGCTTCTCGTCGCGCGCGAGGCGCAGCGCCGGGATCAGCATGGCGGTGATGATCTTCTCGCAGGTGACGGGCTTGCCGCCGGCTTCCTTCTCGGCGGTCTCGAGGAGCTCGATGCGCTCCTGGTTCATGGGATCCAGGCGCCGGGTAAGGACCGCGGTGAAGAGCTCTTCCTTCGAGCCGAAATGGTAGTTCACGGCAGCGAGGTTCACGCTGGCGGCAGACGTGAGGCTCCGCAGGCTCGTGGCCTCGAAGCCATGCTCCATGAAGAGCCCCTCCGCGGCATCGAGGATGCGCGTCTTGGTGTCCGCGGAGGTGACGTCGGTTGCCACGCCCTTGCGGGCGGGTCGGTTGGAGGCCATGTTTAAACGCCTGATTCAAACGCTCGTTTGAATCTTAACCCGGTTCCGCGGCGACATCTACCCTTCTGTCTTAAGGAATCGAAACGAAAGCTTCGTTTTATGGAAGGGGGAGCGATCTTAGGTTGATATCGAAGTTATCGTTTCGATTCCCTGGGAAGCGAAAACCTTGGAAGCGTATAATCTAAGCAGTCCTTTCGATATCTGACCGCATGAAACTGCCCGTCGATACCCCCGAGCAACTTGGCGCGCTCATCCGCAGTGCCCGCAAGGCCCAACGGCTGCGGCAGGACGACGTGGCCGGCATCGCGGGCTCGAGCCATGTCTTCGTGCGGGATGTCGAGCGGGGCAAGCCGACCGTGCAACTCGGCAAAGTCCTCGATCTCCTGCGCGAGCTCGGCATCCGGCTGGTTGCCGACGTCCCCGATTCGCCAGGCTCCACATCGCCGCTGTCAGCGCGTCCCAAGCGCCCGGCGAAGCCCGATGGCTGAGCGAAGCCTTCGCGTCTTCATCGATGACCAGGTGGTGGGCGAGCTCGGCGAGGGAAACAATGTCTGGCGATTTGCGTACCACGAGGCGTGGCTGGCACGGGTACCGACCATGGCCATCGCACCCGGCCTGCCCCTCGGGAGCGAGCCCATCATCGACGGCGGCAGCAAGCGCCCGGTGCAATGGTTCTTCGACAACTTGCTACCGGAGGAACTGCTTCGCAACCGGCTCGCGAAGGAACGCAACCTCGACGACGCGGACGCGTTCGGCCTGCTGGAGGCGTACGGCGCCGAATCAGCAGGCTCGCTGACCCTGCTCGCGCCCGGCGCGGCCACTTCGGCCCCCGGCCGGCGTCCGCTCTCCGAGACCGACCTCGCCCAGCGCGTGCGCGACCTGCCGCACGTCACGCTCGAGGCAAAGGCACCGAAGAAGATGTCGCTTGCGGGCGCCCAGCACAAGCTGCCGGTGATCCTGGAGAGCGAAGCTTTCTACGAGCCCGAGGGCTCGGAGCCCTCCACGCACATCCTCAAGCCCAACCACCCCGATGCCGGGACGTATCCCGCGTCGGTGGCCAACGAGTGGGCGGTGATGCAACTCGCCGGCCGGCTGGGACTCCAGGTTCCTCCCACGCATCGCCGCTATTGCCCCGCGAGGGAATCCGCTGAGGGCAACGTGCCGGTCTTCGTGATCGAGCGCTTCGACCGCGCACGAACGGAGGACGGCCGTGTGCGACGGTTGCAAACGATCGACGCGTGCCAGGTGCTGAACGTCGATCGCGCCTACAAGACAAGGGCGATGACGATCGCGTCCCTCCAGGCGCTGGCCGAGGCGACGAGGTCGCGAGGGGCAACGCGACTGCGCCTCTACCAATGGGCCGCGTTCAACGTGCTCGTGGGCAACCGCGATGCGCACCTGAAGAACCTTTCCTTCAGCGTCGGTCCGGGTGGCATCGACCTCGCGCCGCACTATGACCTGCTCTGCACGGCCCCTTTTGATGCCGGTCCGGACCGGGTGCACGATTGGATGAAGCTCGACATGTCGCTCGCGCTGCCCGGCGCCGAAAGGTACGAGCAGGTCACGCGCGAATCGCTGTTCGCGCTCGCCAACGACCTCGGTGTGAAACGCGCGGGGGCCGAGCGGATCCTCGACCGGATGCTCCGCGACGCGCCCCTCGCCATGGAAGGCATTATCGCGGAGC
>JBBQBW010000491.1:0-2862 GCA_038318025.1 Burkholderiales bacterium
CAGCGTGAGGCCCGTCGCGGCATAGTCGCCGATGATCTCCTCGCCCTCGGTGGGAATTGCGAGCGGCGGCGGCGCCGTGGCGATGGCGGGCAAGCCCAGGCGCGTGGGCTCGTCCACGGCGAGCGTCTCCCACAGCGCCTCGCGGCGATGGCCGGCGAGCGACGCCAGCGCGTCGGCGGCGGCGAGGCTCGCGAGATCGGTGCGATCGAGCGCCGCGCGGCGCGCGAGGTCCTCGGTGGATGAGAACGCGCGCTCCTCGCGGGCCGCCACGATACGCTCGGCCGCCTCTAGCTTGAGGCCCTTCACGAGGGCGAGCCCCAGGCGCAGCGCGGGCGCGCCCCCTGCCCCCGGCTCGAGGCTGCTCTGCCCCTGGCTGCGCGCCACGTCCACCGGCCGCGCCTCGACGCCGTGGCGCTTGGCGTCCTGCACGATCGACGAAGTGGAATAGAAACCCAGCGGCTGGCTGTTGAGGAGCGCGCAGGCGAATGCGGCAGGTTGGTGACATTTCAGCCAACTGCTGACATAAACCAGCAAGGCGAAACTCGCGGCGTGGGATTCCGGGAAGCCGTATTCGCCGAATCCCTGGATCTGCTGGTAGATCTGCTCGGCGTACTCCCGGGCGTAACCTCGCTGGAGCATGCCGTCGATGAGCTTCACGCGGAAGGGTTCGATGCCGCCGCGCCGCCGCCACGCCGCCATCGCCCGGCGCAGGCTGTCGGCTTCGCCCGCGGTGAAGCCCGCGGCCACCACCGCGAGCTGCATCACCTGCTCCTGGAAGATGGAGACTCCCATGGTGCGTTCCAGCACCTTCTTCACCTCCTCGCTCGCGTAGGTGACCGGCTCCTTGCCCTCGCGGCGGCGCAGGTACGGATGCACCATGCCGCCCATGATCGGGCCGGGGCGCACGATCGCCACCTCGATCACCAGGTCGTAGAAGCAGCGCGGCTTGAGCCTCGGCAGCATCGCCATCTGGGCGCGGGACTCGATCTGGAAGACGCCGATGGTGTCGCCCTTCTGCACCATGGCGTAGACCGCGGGGTCTTCGGCGGGGACGTTGGAGAGGGTGAGGGGAAATTGGGTACCCGCCTCCGCGGGTATGACGTCTCTGCCATCCACGGGTATGACGTCACTGCCATCCACGGGTATGTGGTCACCCCCGTGCAGACGGGGGCCCAATCCATAACCATTCACCAAATCCATCGCCCTGCGAATACACGACAACATCCCCAGCCCCAGCACGTCGACCTTGAGCAGCCCCATCACGTCGAGGTCGTCCTTGTCCCACTGGATGACGGTTCGATCCTCCATCGAGGCGTTCTCCACCGGCACCAGGCGCGACAGGCGACGGTTGTCGATCACGAAGCCGCCGGGGTGCTGCGAGAGGTGGCGCGGGAAGCCGATCAGCTGCTGGGTAAGCTCGATCACCCGCGCCACGACGGGGTTGGCGAGGTCGAAGCCCGCTTCCGTGAGGCGCTTCTCCATCGCCTTGCGGTCGTCCCACCACGACATCGACTTGGCGAGGAGGTCCACCTGGTCGAGGGAAAGCCCCAGCGCCTTGCCCACGTCGCGCAGCGCGCTCCTCGGCTGGTAGGTGATGACCACGGCGGTGAGCGCCGCGCGCTCGCGCCCGTACTTGCGGTAGATGTACTGGATCACCTCCTCGCGGCGCTGGTGCTCGAAGTCCACGTCGATGTCCGGCGGCTCGTTGCGCTCCTTGGAGATGAAGCGCTCGAACAGCACCGACATGCGCGCCGGATCCACCTCGGTGATGCCGAGGCAGAAGCACACCGCCGAGTTGGCCGCCGAGCCGCGCCCCTGGCAGAGGATCTTCTCCGAGCGCGCGAAATTCACGATGTCGTAGACGGTGAGGAAGAAGGGCTCGTAGCCCAGCTCCTCGATCAGCTTGAGCTCCCGCTCGATAATCTCGCCCACCGCGGGGGGCAATCCCTTCGGATAGCGCCGGGCGATGCCCTCCTGCGTGAGCCTGCGCAGGTGGGTGGTGGGCGTCTGCCCCTGCGGCACCAACTCCTCGGGATACTCGTAGCGGATCTCGTCGAGGGAGAAGGTGCAGCGGCTGGCGGCGTCGAGCGCCCCCGCGAGCCAGCGCGCCGGCTGAATGCGGGCGATGCGTCCGATGGAGCGCAGGTAGCGCTCGCCGTTGGGCAGCAGGTCGCGGCCTGCCTCGACGAGGGGACGGCGCAGCCGTATGGCGGTCATCACGTCCTGCAGGGGCTTGCGGTTGCGCGCGTGCATGTGGACGTCGCCGCTGGCTAGGCAGGGCAACCCCACTTCGCCCCCGAGCGCTTCCAGGGCTTCCAGGCGCGCGCCATCGTCGCTGCCGCGCAGCAGCTCGATGGCGAGCCAGGCGCGGCCGGGGAAGCCGCCCGCGACCCAGCGCCCCTCGGCCGCGTCGGGCTCGAGGCCGGGAATCCACAGCGCCAGGATGCCCTCGGTCTCCGCGGGGAAATTCGCGCGGGCCAGCCGATACTCTCCTTTGGGTGCCGCGCGCCGCGCGCGCGTGATGATTTCGCAGAGCCGCTCGTAGCCGGCGAGGGTTTGCGCGAGCAGCACCAACCGCGGCCCGTCGGCGAGCCGCATCTCGGTGCCGACGATCAGCTTCACCTTGCGTTCCTTCGCCGCCACGTGGGCCCGCACCACGCCCGCCACCGAGCATTCGTCGGTGAGGGCGAGCGCGGTATAGCCCAGCTCGGCCGCACGGTGCACCAGCTCCTCCGGGTCGGAAGCGCCGCGCAGGAAGGTGTAGTTGGAGATGCAATGCAACTCGGCGTAGCTGGGAACCATGGCGTCCTACGCGAAGATGCCGTGCAGGTACCAGGAAGCCGGGTCGCGGTGCTCGCGGTA
>JBBQBW010000492.1:0-2858 GCA_038318025.1 Burkholderiales bacterium
CAGCTGGCCGGCATGCGCGGCCTGATGGCCAAGCCCGACGGCTCGATCATCGAGACGCCGATCACGGCCAACTTCCGCGAAGGCCTGAACGTGCTGCAGTACTTCATCTCGACCCACGGGGCGAGGAAAGGCCTGGCCGACACGGCGTTGAAGACCGCCAACTCGGGCTATCTCACCCGCCGCCTGGTCGACGTGACCCAGGACCTGGTTGTGATCGAGGACGATTGCGGCATGCAGCAGGGCATGGCGATGAAGGCGCTGGTGGAGGGGGGTGAAGTGGTCGAGGCGCTGCGCGAGCGCATCCTCGGGCGCGTGACCGCCGCCGACGTCTTCAACAACGAGACCCAGGAAGTCCTGTTCCCCGTGGGCTCCCTGCTCGACGAGGACATGGTCGACCGCATCGAGGCCCTCGGCATCGACGAAGTCAAGGTCCGTACTCCGCTCACCTGCGATACGCGCTTCGGGATCTGCGCCGCCTGCTACGGCCGCGACCTGGGCCGTGGCGCGCGCGTGAACGTGGGCGAGGCGGTGGGAGTGATCGCCGCGCAGTCGATCGGCGAGCCGGGAACGCAGCTCACCATGCGCACCTTCCACATCGGCGGTGCCGCGTCGCGCACGGCGGTTGCGAGCTCGGTGGAGTCGAAGTCCAACGGCATCGCGCATTTCGCCAACACCATGCGCTACGTGACCAACGCGCGCAACGAGCAGGTGGCGATCTCCCGCAACGGCGAGATCATCATCTCCGACGAGAGCGGCCGCGAGCGCGAGCGCCACAAGCTGCCGTACGGGGCGACCCTCACGGTAGTCGACGGCGCCAAGGTGAAAGCGGGGCAGTCGCTCGCCAACTGGGATCCGCTCACGCGCCCCATCATCACCGAGTACGCCGGCGAGACCCGCTTCGAGAACGTCGAAGAGGGCGTCACCGTCGCCAAGCAGATCGACGACACCACGGGCCTTTCGAGCCTGGTCGTGATCGACCCGAAGCGGCGCGGCACCTCCGCCACCAAGGGCTTGAGGCCCGCGGTGCGGCTGATCGGCGACAAGGGCAAGGACGTGAAGCTCGCCGGCGGCGACACGCCGGTGAACTACACCTTCCAGATCGGCGCCATCATCACGGTGAAGAACGGCCAGCAGGTGAACGTGGGCGACGTGCTCGCGCGCATCCCGCAGGAATCGTCCAAGACCCGCGACATCACGGGCGGCCTGCCGCGCGTGGCGGAGCTGTTCGAGGCGCGGTCCCCGAAGGATGCGGGACTCCTCGCGGAGATCACCGGGACGGTTTCGTTCGGCAAGGACACCAAGGGCAAGCAGCGCCTCATCATCACCGACTTCGACGGCGCTGCCCACGAGTACCTGATCCCGAAGGACAAACACGTCACGGTCCACGACGGCCAGGTGGTCAACAAGGGCGAGACGATCGTCGACGGGCCGGCGGATCCGCACGACATCCTGCGCCTCCAGGGGATGGAAGCGCTCGCGCGCTACATCATCGACGAGGTCCAGGACGTCTACCGGCTCCAGGGCGTGAAGATCAACGACAAACACATCGAGGTGATCGTGCGGCAGATGCTGCGCCGCGTCTCGGTGGTCGACCCGGGCGAAACCCGCTTCATCGTGGGCGAGCAGGTCGAGCGGGCGGACCTCCTGGAGGAGAACGACCGCGCCAAGGCCAACGGCAACAAGAAACCGGCCACGTTCGACTACATGCTGCTGGGCATTACCAAGGCGTCCCTGTCGACCGACTCGTTCATCTCGGCGGCCTCCTTCCAGGAGACCACCCGGGTGCTCACCGAGGCGGCGATCATGGGCAAGAAGGACGACCTGAGGGGCCTGAAGGAGAACGTGATCGTGGGGCGCCTCATCCCCGCGGGCACGGGCCTCGCTTACCACTCGACCCGCAAGAAGGCGGCGGCCGAACCGGGGGGGAGCGCCTCCTTCGGCTTCTCGCTCGACGAGACCGACGTGGGGAGCGAGCAGGTCGCCTGACGTTTGACGCAGTGACCATAAACCCCTATAATTGAGAGCTTTTTTCCGTCGGGGAAGGGAAGCAACCTTCCCCGACGGATCGCTCCCACGGGGGCATGGCGGGACCCGCCCGGAAGGGTGGAGCGGCCGCGAGGCCCGAAACGTTGTACGGATGGCCATCCCCCGCGGGGGCTGGCAGACGCCGGCTATCGTGCCGGCCCACACTGGAGTTTAGGAAAACATGCCGACGATCAATCAGTTGCTGCGCAAAGGGCGCAAGAAAATCGTGACGAAGAGCAAGGTGCCGGCGCTCGGGGGCAGTCCCCAGAAGCGCGGCGTCTGCACTCGCGTCTACACCACCACCCCGAAGAAGCCGAACTCCGCGCTTCGCAAGGTGGCCAAGGTGCGCCTGACGAACGGCTACGAGGTGATCAGCTACATCGGCGGCGAGGGCCACAACCTGCAGGAGCACTCGGTGGTGCTGATCCGCGGCGGCCGCGTGAAGGACCTGCCGGGCGTGCGCTACCACATGGTGCGCGGCTCGCTCGACACCGCCGGCGTCAAGGATCGCAAGCAGTCGCGCTCGAAGTACGGCGCGAAGCGTCCGAAGGCGGCCTAGGCCCTTTTCCCGAATCCACCCCTTAAGCCGGAGAGCACCACATGCCCCGCCGTAGAGAAGTCCCGAAACGCGAGATCCTCCCCGATCCGAAGCACAAGAGCGAGGAAGTCGCCAAGTTCATGAACGTGCTGATGACGCGCGGCAAGAAGAGTGTCGCCGAGCGCATCATGTACGGAGCCCTCGATGCCATCGCGAAGAAGTCGGGCAAGGATGCCTTCGACATCTTCAACGCCGCGATCAACAACGTGAAGCCGATGGTGGAGGTTAAGAGCCG
>JBBQBW010000493.1:0-2857 GCA_038318025.1 Burkholderiales bacterium
GAGCGGCTCGCATCGTGGACGCCGCCGCTCGAGGCGCGCGCGATCGCCCTTCCCGCCTACGGCGCGGTGGAGGGCGAGGCACGGCTCACGGCGCTGGCAGCGTCGCTGCTGCGCCGCTTCGGCATTCCGGTGGTGATCCACGGCACGCTCGATTCGCCGCGCGGGATGTCGACCGCGCGCGTCCTTCGCGAGATCGGCATCCTGCCTTGCTCCACGCTCGCGCAAGCCGACCACGAGATCGTCGAGCGCCACGTGGCCTTCGTCCCGGTGCAGTTGCTCGCTCCCTCGTTCGCCGTGCTGCTCGCGCTGCGCGGGCGCCTCGGCATCGAGAACAGCGCGCATCGCGTGGCGCAGGCGCTGGATCCCACGCGCGCCGATGCGATCCGCCTCGGTTTCTGCGTCGGGCCCGAGAGCCGCGGCCGGCTGGTGGGCCTCGCGGCCGCCACCGGCGGCCAGCACCTGGCGCTCGCATGGCCCCGGGACGACCTCTCGCGCCACCTCACCGTGCGGCCCTGCATCGAGCACGTCCACCGCGGGCGCGTGGCGCGGCTCTTCGAGGCCGATCCAGTGGACTCGCGCAATGCCCTGGCCGAGCTCGACGCCGATGCCGCCGGCATCGCGCGCTGGATCGGGGCGGTCACGCGCGGCGAGGTGCCGCTCCCGGTGCCGGTGGTGAACCTGGTGGCCGCGTGCCTCCACGCCGTGGGAGACGGCTGCGACCTGAGCCGCGCCAAGGCCCTCGCAGCCCTCCACGCGGCTCGCCTGGCCGCCTAATAACCCCTTCAATTGACGGGGGTTTTCGGAGGTGTGCGAAGAGGGCCATGCTAGACTCCGCCCGGTTCGAGTCCTTCCCTTTCGCCGGAGTCCGCCATGAAGAACCCGCTGGAATCCCTCTGGGGCACGGTCATCGCGGGGCTGGTCCTCACCGCGGTCCTGTATTTCCTCGCCCGCAGGCTGATGGGAGCCTGACATGACCGGCGAATTCATCCAGCTCGGGATCGGGCGCTGGTTGCACATCGGCGCCGGCGTGATGTGGGTCGGGATGCTCTACTACTTCAACTTCGTGCAGGTGGACGCGCTGAAGGCGGCCGCGGCGGACAATCCGCCCTCGGGCGCCGGCATCACCCGGCACGTGGCCCCGCGGGCACTCCTCTTCTTCCGCTACGCGGCGCTCGCAACGGTGCTGTTCGGCTTCATGCTGCTGGGGGGAAAGGCCGACGAGGCGCTGCTCTTCCGCGAGAAGGCCTACATCCCCATCGGCATCGGCGCGTGGCTGGGCCTCATCATGCTGTTCAACGTGTGGGTGCTGATCTGGCCCAACCAGAAGAAGGTGCTGGGGCTGGTGCCCGCCACCGACGCGGAGAAGAATCGCGCGCGGCGCGCCGCCTTCATCGCCTCGCGGACCAACGTGATGCTGTCGATCCCGATGCTGTTCTTCATGGTCGCGTCGGGCGGGCTGTTCCGCACCGCGATGTTCGGCTAGGCGCCCGGGGCGCCAAGGGTCACTTCGGCAGGCCGGTGACTTTGTCGCCCGCTTTCAGCTTCTTCGCCGCGAACCAGCCCTTGTTGGTCTCGATCGCATAACGCGCGGGTCCGGCGGACATGTGCGAGTCGAGCGTCTGCGGCTCCATGTCGAGGATGTTGAGGATGGCGCCGTCGCCGTCGATGAACGCGACCGACAGCGGGATCAAGGTGTTCATCATCCACATCGCGTGGTAGGCCGGCTCGGAGAAGATGAACAGCATGCCGTTGTCGCGCCCCAGCTTCTCGCGGAACATGAGGCCGCGCGAGCGCTCCTCGTCGGTGGCGACAACCTCCACTTTGAGCGGGTGCGGCCCCACCTTCACGGTGGTGGTGCGGTTGGCCTTCTGCGCCAGCACCGGAAGGGCGGCAGCCAGGATCGCCACGGCCAGAACCCGCGCCGCGGTGAGGGAGTCAAACCGAAGTGTTTTCATGGATTGAAATGGTAACCGACATGAGACTGCTCGTTGCGATGCTCCTCCTGCTGCTGGCTGGAGGGTGCGCGGTCGCCCCCAAGGCCCCGCCGCCCCACCAGCCCGAGGCCCCCGCCGCCGCCGCGGAGCGCCGGCAGAAGGCGTCGAAGCCGACCTACAACCTCGCGGGTTATCCCCCCGCGATGCGCGAGGGGTACATCGACGGCTGCGAGTCGGCGAAGAAGTCCGTGTACGCGCGCAAGGACGCCAAGCGCATGTCCGCCGACGCGCAGTATTCCATGGGGTGGAACGACGGCTTTGGCATCTGCAGCGCGAAGAAGTGACCTGTCGAAGCTCCAGGTTTACTCGCCCCTTTTGCGCTAATCAGCGCGCTCCAGGATCCACGTAGTAATCGCACCCAGGATCTCCGGCACCTCGCCAATGGCGCTCTCCAGGCAAATGGGAACGTGCGGCCGTGCCGCCCGGATCTCGTCCAGTATCCGCGGCAGGTCCTTCTTCAGGTGCCCGCCCTGCGCCATGAAGAGCGGGAACACCACCACCGTCGAGGCGCCCTCTCGCACCACCTCCGCGATCGCCTCCTCGAGGCTGGGCGACATCATCTCGAGGAACGCGAGCGAGATCGGGCATTCCGGCCGGCTCTGCCGCACACGATCGCGGATCGCCTCGAAGGGCCGCGCCCATTCCGGGTCGCGCGCGCCGTGGGCGAAGAGGACGATGCCGCGCACCTAGTGCTTTCCCGTGGAGCCGAAGCCGCCCGTGCCGCGCGCGCTTTCCTCGAACGAGTCGACCACGTTGAGCGTCACCTGCACCACCGGCACCACCACCAGTTGCGCGATGCGCTCCATCGGATTCACGACGAAGGGCTCCGTGCCGCGGTTCCAGCACGACACCTTCAACGGTCC
>JBBQBW010000494.1:0-2856 GCA_038318025.1 Burkholderiales bacterium
CGTTCGACAATCGCGTGCGATTCGCCCTCGAGGTAGCGAAGGCGGTGCGCGAGGTCTGGCCCGTGGACCAGCCGGTGATGTACCGCATCTCCGCCACCGACTGGTACGAGGGCGGGTGGGACCTGCCGCAATCGATCGAGCTCTGCCGCCGCCTCAAGTCCGAGGGCATCGACATGATCGATGTCTCCAGCGGCGGCAACATCCACGAGCAGAAGATCGTCCTGGGCCCGGGATACCAGGTGCCGTTCTCCGCCGCGATCCGCAGAGAAGCCGGTATTCCCACCTGCGCCGTGGGCCTGATCGGGGACGCCACCCAGGCCGAGCAGATCGTCTTTCACGAGCAGGCCGACGCCGTCGCCCTCGCTCGCGCCATGCTGCGCGACCCCTACTGGCCGCGCCACGCCGCGAAGGAGCTCGGCGTGGCCGTGGCCTGGCCCGACCAGTACAAGCGCTGCGAGATCAGCCCTCTCGGGCGATAATCCTCAACCGACCTTTGCCCGCCGACATTGAGCGGCGCGCCAGCGTCCGCCTCCAATGGCGTTCCCGATGGAGTTCAAGCCATGATCGATTTGTACTACTGGACCACGCCCAACGGCCACAAGATCACCCTCTTCCTCGAGGAAGCCGGCCTGGAATACCGCATCAAGCCGATCAACATCGGCAAGGGCGACCAGTTCGATCCGGCATTCCTCAAAGTCTCTCCCAACAACCGCATCCCCGCGATCGTGGACCACGCGCCAACCGATGGGGGCAAGCCGATCAGCGTCTTCGAGTCCGGCGCGATCCTGCTCTACCTCGCCGGCAAGACCGGGCAGTTCATCCCCAGGGACCTGCGCGGCCAGGTCGGGACCCTCGAGTGGCTGATGTGGCAGATGGGCGGGCTGGGGCCGATGGCGGGGCAAAACCACCACTTCTCCCACTACGCGCCGGAGAAGCTTCCCTACGCGGTGGACCGCTACGTGAAGGAAACCTCCCGCCTCTACGGCGTGTTGAACAAGCGGCTCACCGGCCGCGCCTTCATCATGGGCAACGAATACACCATCGCCGACATGGCCTCCTACCCCTGGGTAATCCCCGAGCGGCAGGGACAGGACATGGGGGATTTTCCCAACCTCGAGCGCTGGCATGCCGCGATCCGCGCGCGCCCGGCAACCACCCGCGCCTACGCGCGCGCCAAGGAAGTGAATCCGCAGCCGACGCAGATCCGCACCGAAGAGGAGCGCAAGATCCTCTTCGGCCAGGACCGATCCGTGGTGAAATAGCGCGGAGCTTCCAAGCCCGTTCGAACGGACCGCCGAGGCGGCCGTCAACGCCCCATCGGGGCGAACACCCGCCACAGAACGGGATGGGGAGGAGACGACGTGAGCCGACTGAAGGATCCGGCGGCGATCCGCAAGATCGCCAAGAAGTCCCTGTTCGAGGGGCTGGACGAGATGTGCGAGGGCGCCGTGATCGTCGATCGCGAGGCGCGCATCGTATGGCTCTCGGACAAGTACGCGGCCCGCCTCAAGGCGGGCACCGCGGCGCAGGCCCTCGGCAAGGTGGTCGAGGACGTGATCCCCAACAGCCTGATGCGCGAGGTGGTGCGCACCGGCGAGCCGATCATGCTCGACATCATGCAGTTCGGCGACGAGTCGTTCGTGGTGATGCGCATGCCCATCAAGGACGAGCGCGGCCGCGTGATCGGCGCCGTGGGCTACATGCTCTTCGACCGGCTGAAGCACCTGCAGCCGCTGGTATCGAAGTTCGTGCGCCTCGAGACGGAGCTCGCCGACGCGCAGAAGACCCTCGCGGAGGAGCGGCGTGTGCGCTACACCTTCTCCAGCTTCATCGGCGCATCCCCCGCCGCCATGGAAACCAAGCGCCAGGCGCGCAGGGCGGCGCAAGTGGACACCACCGTGCTGCTGCTGGGCGAGACCGGCACCGGCAAGGAAGTGCTCGCCCAGGCGATCCACGCCGCCAGCCCGCGCGCCCACGGCCCGTTCATCGGGATCAACGTGGCTGCCATTCCCGACACGCTGCTGGAGGCGGAATTCTTCGGCGCTTCCGCCTCGGCCTACACCGGGACCGATCGCCGCAGCCGCGACGGCAAGTTCGTGCTGGCCAACGGCGGCACCCTGTTCCTCGATGAAGTCGGCGACATGCCGATGGCGATGCAAGCGAAGCTGCTGCGCGTCCTGCAGGAAAAGGAAATCGAGCCGCTCGGATCCAATCGCGTGGCCAAGGTGGACGTGCGCGTGATCGCCGTCTCGAGCGTGGACCTGCGCCAGATGGTGTCGATGGGTCGCTTCCGCTCCGACCTCTATTACCGCCTCTCGGTGCTGCCGATTGAGCTGCCGCCGCTGCGCGACCGCGTCGCCGACCTCGAGTCCCTCACCGACCACATCCTCGAGGACATCGCGCGACGCTCGGGACGCCCGCAACGCGAGCTCACTCCTACCGCACTCGCGGTGCTTTCCACCTACGCATGGCCCGGCAACATAAGGGAGTTGCGCAACGTGCTCGAGCAGGTGACGCTCAACTCCGACAACCCGCGCCTTTCGGCCGAGGAGTTCACCCTGGTGCTGCCGCGCGTCGCGACCGGTTCTCGGCTCGGCGACCGCTCCACCCTCAGGCTCGCCGACGTGGTCGCCGATGCCGAGCGCGGCGCCATCCGCTCGGCGCTTGCCGCCGCCGAGGGCAAGAAGATCCTGGCCGCGGAGCTGCTGGGGATCTCGCGCGCCACGCTCTACCAGAAGCTCTCGGTGCTCGCGAGCGCATCGGGCCGCGGTGACCCGAGCCACTAGGAGCCTGTCGGAGTTGAGCCTCCGACAAGCGAGGTGAACGGATTTATGGCGTATTTGCGCATGGGAGCGC
>JBBQBW010000495.1:0-2828 GCA_038318025.1 Burkholderiales bacterium
TCGCGGTCACCCCGGAGCAGCGCAAGCGCTTCTGGCTCGACCGCGCGCGTACCGCCGCGATCTCCAAGCATACCAACGCCTTCAAGATCAACGAGGACGTGGTGCTCCCGCTCGAGCGCCTCGGCGACTACACCGACGGCATCGAGCGCATCAACATCGAGTTCTCGATCGCCAACAAGCTCGAACTTGCGGCGCGCCTCGCCACGTTCTTCGCCGGCGAGCTGCCGGTGAAGGAGGATGCCAAGGTCGACCGCGACACGCTTTTCGCCGACCGCAGGGAGCGCGCGCTGGAGCTGGTGGAGCAGGTCGCGAAGCGCTGGCGCTTCGTTCTTGAGCGGCTCGACCGCGGCATCGGCGAGGTGCGCACCGACCTGGAGGGGCTCGGGATGGACTCCGACCGGATCGGTGAAGATCCGGAGAGCACCGTGTTCTTGCGCGTGCAGCTGCACCAGATGCGCATCTCGTGGAAGGCCGAGCTCCTCGAGCCGCTGCGCGACATCTTCGGCGGGCGCGACTTCGAGCCGGTGATGGCGGCGATCGATGCGCTCCATGCCGAGGTGCTGCGCGGGCGGGTGTTCGTGGCGCTGCACATGCACGCGGGCGACGGCAACGTGCACACCAACCTGCCGGTCAACTCCGACAACTACGAGATGCTGCGCCAGGCCAACGAGGCGGTCGCGCGCATCATGCAGTTCGCGCGCGACCTGGGCGGCGTGATCTCCGGGGAGCACGGCATCGGCCTTACCAAGATCGAATACCTCACGGCCGAGGAGCTGGCGCCCTTCGCCGAATACAAGCGCCAGGTCGATCCCGAGGGACGCTTCAACAAGGGCAAGCTGCTGGCGGGCGCGGACTTGCGCAGCGCCTACACGCCCTCCTTCGCCCTCATCGGCCACGAGTCGCTGATCCTCGAGCAGAACGACATCGGCGCCATCGCCGACATGTTCAAGGACTGCCTGCGCTGCGGCAAGTGCAAGCCGGTGTGCAGCACCCACGTGCCGCGCGCGAACCTGCTCTACAGCCCGAGGAACAAGATCCTCGCGACCTCGCTCCTCACCGAGGCGTTCCTGTACGAGGAGCAGACGCGCCGCGGGGTCTCGATCCGCCACTTCGACGAGTACGGCGACGTGGCCGACCACTGCACCGTATGCCACAAGTGCGAGAGCCCGTGCCCGGTGGACATCGACTTCGGCGACGTGTCGATCGCGATGCGCAACCTGCTCGCCAAGATGAAGAAGCGCCGCCCCAGCATCGGCACCTGGGCCGCGATGCAGTTCCTGAACGCGCAGGACCCGGCGAAGATCAAGGTGATCAAGGCCGGGATGATCGACCTGGGCTACCGCGCCCAGCGGTTCGCCAACAAGATGTGGGGCCGCACGCCGTTCGTGCAGAACCAGGTGCGGCATCCGCCGGCCACGGTCGGCAAGGCGCCGATCAGGTCCCAGGTGATCCACTTCATCAACAAGCCCATGCCGGGCGGGCTGCCCAAGCGCACCGCGCGGGCCCTCCTCGACGTCGAGGATCCGGCGACGGTGCCGATCATCCGCGACCCTGCCAAGGTCACCGAGGAGTCCGACGCGGTGTTCTATTTCCCGGGCTGCGGCAGCGAGCGCCTCTTCGGCCAGGTGGGCCTCGCCACCCAGGCGCTGCTCTACCACGTGGGCAGCCAATGCGTGCTGCCCCCGGGCTACCTCTGCTGTGGCTACCCGCAGACCGCCGCCGGCCGCGCCGACAAGGGCGAGCAGATCACGATCCAGAACCGGGTCCTGTTCCATCGCGTCGCCAACACGCTCAACTACCTCGACATCAAGACCGTGGTGGTGTCGTGCGGCACCTGCATGGACCAGCTGCAGAAGTACGAATTCGACAAGATCTTCCCCGGCTGCCGGCTGCTGGACATCCACGAGTACCTGCTGGAGAAGGGGCTCAAGCTCGACGGCCTGCAGGGCGTGCGCTACATGTACCACGACCCCTGCCACTCGCCGATGAAGACCTACCAGCCGGCCCGGGTGGTGAACGAGCTGATGGGCCGCACCGACATCGCCACCAACGACCGTTGCTGCGGCGAGGCGGGCACCCTGGCCACCACCCGCCCCGACGTGGCCACGCAGGTGCGCTTCCGCAAGGAAGAGGAGATGCGCATGGGTGCGGCGGCGGCGCGCGGCGCGGACGCGAAGGTCCCGGTGAAAATCCTCACCGCGTGCCCGTCGTGCCTGCAGGGCCTGTCGCGGTATGACGACGATTCGGGGACCACGGCGGATTACATCGTGGTGGAGATGGCGCGCCACATCCTCGGCGAGCAGTGGATGCCGGAATTCGTGGCGCGGGCCAACCGGGGCGGAATCGAGCGCGTTCTCCTCTAGAATCGGTTCACCGAATCCGGAGTCGACGCATGCCCCAAATCCTCGCCCGTCGCCTGCTGGCCACCGGGGTCGTCTGCCTTGTCGCCGGTTGCGCTGGCGTCCCGCCCGCCGGCGAGACGGCGTACGCCCCTCCGGCGCAAGCCGCTGCGTCCATCGACCTGGGCGCGAAGTTGCGCATCCCCAACCGGGAGCGCGGCCGCCGCGACAAGGCGGTGATGAACGCGCGCTACCAGCTCGAAACCGAGGCCGACGAGGCCGGCCCCCCCCGGGCGGAGCAGATCTTCCGCGCCCACGCGCAACGCCAGGCCCTGGCCAGCGGCTCGCGCGCCAAGGCCGCGGGCATCCAGCCCAACCGCTGGCAGTTCCTCGGGCCTTCCAACGTGGGCGGGCGCGTGCGCGCGCTCGCGTTCGACCCGCGCAACTCCAGGCGCGTCTTCGTCGGCACCGCTTCGGGGGGCATCTGGA
>JBBQBW010000496.1:0-2828 GCA_038318025.1 Burkholderiales bacterium
GTGGACCTCGTGGCCGTTGCGTCGCAGCGACGAGCTGATCAGCTCCTGGATGGCGGGCTCGTCCTCCACCACGAGGATCGTCGCCGCCATCAGCCCAGCGCTTCCCGCTCCAGCTCGGCGAGCGGGATGTGGCGCACGTCGCGGCCCTTCACGATGTAGATCACCTGCTCGGAGATGTTCTTCGCGTGGTCGCCGATGCGCTCGAACGCCTTCGCGACCCAGACCATGTTGAGCGAGGAAGAGATGGTGCGCGGATCCTCCATCATGAAGGTGATCAGCTGACGCAGGATCGCGCGGAACTCCTCGTCGATCGCCGCATCCTCCCCGCACACCCGGGCGGCCGCCGCGGCGTCCAGGCGCGCGAACGCGTCGAGCGAGCGGCGCAGCATGCCGATCGCCACGTCCGACACGTGGTGGATGGTCGCGAGCCTCGGTTGCTGCACGATGGGGGTCGCGCCGTGGACCTCGCGCGCCATGCGCGCGATCTTGGCCGCTTCGTCGCCGATGCGCTCGAGATCGACCACCGCCTTGCTGATGGCGAGGATCAGGCGCAGGTCCGAGGCGGCCGGCTGGCGGCGCACGATGATGTGGCCGAGGTCGTCGTCGATGGCGAGCTCCAGCTCGTTCACCTGCGCGTCCGCGGCGATGACCTGGTCGATCTTGTTGGCATCGCCGTCGAGCCATCCCGCGACAGCGGCGCGGATCTGGCTCTCGACCATTCCGCCCATCTGCATCATGCGCGAGCGGATCGCCTCGAGGTCCTGGTCGTACTGCTTGTTGATGTGCTCGGTCATCACGATTCTCCCAATCCAACAGCTTATTGGCGAATTGTGACAGCCCCGGGACAGGGGCGGAAGCTCTTATTCCTCCCCGGCGACCAGGCGATGCCCCACCCCGATCTCGGTGCCGAGGTGCACCGGCCGCGACGGGTCGCGCTCGAGCTTGTCGCGCAGCTGCTTCATGTAGACGCGCAGCCGAACTGGAGACGCAAATTTCGATCTAGCTACGCCCGCGCCTGGCTCTCCGAGCGAATCCTGGCCAGGGTGGTGTTAGGCGTGATCGCCTCCGGATCGATCCGCACCTCGATCACCCCTGCCTTGCCCGAGGCGAGCACACGCTCGAAGGCCGGCGCGAACTGCGCCGTCTCCTCGACCAGCTCGCCCACCGCGCCGAAGGAGCGCGCGTAGGCGGCGAAGTCGGGGTTGGCAAGCTCGGTGCCCGAGACGCGGCCGGGATAGTTCTTCTCCTGGTGCATGCGAATCGTGCCATACATGCCGTTGTTCACGACCACGAAGATGGGCGCGACTCCGTACTGCATCGCGGTGGCGAGCTCGTTGCCGGACATGAGGAAGTCGCCGTCGCCGGCGAAGCACACCACGGTGCGCCCCGGATGCACCAGCTTGCCCGCGATCGCCGCCGGAACGCCGTAGCCCATGGCGCCGGAGGTGGGGGCGAGCTGGCTGCGAAACCCCGTGTAGCGATGGAAGCGATGCAGCCAGGTGGCGAAGTTGCCCGCGCCGTTGCAGTAGATGGCGTCGGGATGGTGCTGGTTCAGCCAGTCGACGATGTCCCACATCTGCACCCGGCCGGGTATCTCGCGCCGCGCGGTCCAGGCGTTGAATTCTTCCCGCGCCGCGATCACCTGCGCCTTCCACACCGGATCCTTCGCCGGGGCCAGCGCGGCGGCGGCGCGCGCGAACGCCGCGGGGCCGGAGACGATGCCGAGCGTGGGCTGGTAGACGCGCCCGAGTTCCTCCGCGCCCGGTTGCACGTGGACCAGCTTCTGCCGCGGCACGGGCGAATCGAGCAGCGTGTAGCCGCTGGTGGTCATCTCGCCCAGCCGCGGGCCGATCACCAGCAGCAGGTCGGCTTCCTTCACGCGGGCGGCGAGCTTCGGGTTGATGCCAATGCCCACGTCGCCCGCGTAATGGTCGTGGTGGTTGTCGAGCAGGTCCTGGAACCGGAATGCGCAGCCGCACGCCAGGTGGTTCGCCTCGACGAAGCGGCGGATGTCCTCGCAGGCCTCCGGCGTCCAGCCGCTGCCGCCGAGGATCACGAAGGGCCGCATCGCGCTGTCCAGCAGCTCGCGCAGGCGCTCCATGTCCTCGGGCCCGGGGTGGGCCTGCCTCGGCAGGTAGGCGCGAGCGTCGGCGGCGCGGGTGGGCTTCGACAGCATGTCCTCGGGCAGCGCCAGCACCACCGGGCCACGCCGCCCGGAGGTGGCCACCTGGAAGGCGCGCGCGATGTACTCGGGGATCCGCTCGGCATCGTCGATGCGCGCCGCCCACTTGGCGAGCGGGGCGAACAGGGCGGAGAAATCGACCTCCTGGAAGGCCTCGCGATCGCGGAAGTCGCTGCCCACGTCGCCCACGAAGAGGATCATCGGCGTCGAATCCTGGAACGCGGTGTGCACGCCCACCGACGCCTGCGTGGCGCCGGGACCGCGAGTGACCAGGCAGATGCCCGGCTTCCCGGTGAGCTTGCCGTAGGCCTCCGCCATGTTGGCCGCACTCGCCTCGTGGCGGCAGATCACGAGCTTCGCCCGGTCGCGCACGTCGTGGAAGCCGTCGAGCACCGGCAGGAAGCTCTCGCCCGGCACCGTGAACGCCATGTCCACGCCGTGGACCATCAGCTGGTCCACCAGCAGCCGCCCGCCGTGGCGCGCCGTCATTTCTGCCTCACGATGTAGCCGCGCTTGCGCAACATCTCCACGAGGCCGCGCTCGCCAGCCAGGTGCAGCGCTCCCACGGCGATGAAGTGCCGCTCCTTCGAGGAGTTGAGGTAACCCTCGATCTTGCGTGCCATGTCGTCGTGGCGCGCCCAGATGA
>JBBQBW010000497.1:0-2823 GCA_038318025.1 Burkholderiales bacterium
CCCATTCCTCCACGTGCCGGCGCACTCCCATGTTGGAACGACGCCATACCGAATTCGATTCTCCTGCGGCGCCGCCGCCGCCGCGCCACGAGGCCGTGCCCGGACCGCGCGCCGGCTGGGTGTGGGTTCCTGGTTACTGGAGCCCGTCCAACGAGCGCTTCATCTGGGTTGTGGGGCGCTGGATTCCCGAGCGGCGCGGCTACCACTGGCAACGCCATCGCTGGGTGCTGAGCGGGAACTCGTGGCGCCTCAAGCCCGGTGGCTGGGCCCCGGGGTGAGGCGATGACGCTGCTTGGTTATCCCCTGTCGCCGCTCGCCGAGACGCAACCGCCCATGAAAAGGGGAGGCTCGCGCCTCCCCCCAGGGCCTTCGTGGTGCGGACGATCAGTCCGCGACTGCCCGCGCCGCGTTGACGTAGCCCGCGCCGTAGAAGAATGACGGCGCCATCGGCGTCGCGCTCTTCAGCAGCTGCTTGCGCACCTGCGCCGGTGTGAAGCCCGGATTCTTCTGCTTGATCAGCGCCGCGACCGCCGCCACCGCCGGGGCCGCCATGCTGGTGCCCGCCGACCACCCATACCCGGACTCGACCGTGCTCATCACCATGTCGAACACCCAGCAGGGCCGCGTGAGTGACGCGCCGTGGGTGGCCATTGTGCATGGTGCGTTGCCAGGCAGGCGGAAATCGCCGCCGGGACCCGCGATGCCCGAGATGGTGTTGCCGTAGTTGGAATAGCTCGCGGGCGCGGCGAAGTTGGTCGCGCCGAGCGCGAAGCCTTCCGGACCCGTCGCCGCCACCGCCAGCGTGTCACCCGATTCGGCCGGCACCGAGGTGTAGTTGTTGCCGTCGAAGCGGATCGAGTCGTTGCCCGTGGCCACGATCACCAGCGCGCGCTTCGAGGCGTAGTCCACCGCCTTCTTCAGCGCCACGCGCAGCTGGGCCAGGTCGTTCGCATAATCCCCGGTCGAACGGTCGCCGTTTTTCGGGAACACCGCGCCGAGACTCATGTTGAGGATCGAGGCTCCGGCGCCGCCATCGGCAACCGGAGTCGCCGCGTACGCGATGGCGCTGATCACCGCGCCGAACGAACCCGAGCCCCCGTGCAGCGCCTTTACCGAGATGATGGTGGCTTCAGGAGCGATGCCGACCACGCCCGTGGCGTTGTCGCGCGCGGCGATGATGCCCGCCACGTGGGCGCCATGCCAGAAGGACGGGAAGTCGCAGGCGAACGTGATGCGGCAGGCATTCATGCCGTCATCGACCGCCAGCGGCCGGACGAACGACCGGGACCGGGCGACATCGACCGCGTTGCCCATGTCCGGATGCGTCGGGTTGAGTCCGCCGTCGATGACCGCGACGCGAACGCCGGCGCCCGTCCATCCGGCCGCCCACGCGCCCTGCGCATCGATGGAGGTCGGGGCCCATTGCAGCGGGAAGAAGCGGTCATTCGAGGTATTCACCGCCTGGATCTGGGGCTGCGGCTTCTGCCACTGCACCATGAGGTCGGTTCCGCCACCGGTGATGGCGCCGCCGGCCTTCACTTGGGCCAGGAACTGGGGATTGGCCGAATCGACGACGGCGACACCTGAATCACCGTGGCTGAAGCGGACAGTGCCGCCGGCGGAGGCGACGGCGCCATCTTGGGCGGCGCCCCACTGGGTGGCATGGACAACGTAAGTTGCTGATTGGGCTTGGAAAGAAAACAGCAGGGCACACGCCGCGGTGGCGGCGAGATTGAGACGACGCATGGAAACCCTCCAGAAATTTGTTTAGAGACCCCGGCCCTTTTGGAGCGGGGTAGCCGCCCGGCTTTATGGATGCCGGATCGACCAGTGAACTCTAAACAGAAATCGGATCGTTGTGGGCCGTGTTCGTCCCGGAATTTTCGGCGGCCGGCGTGTACGGCCGGCGCAGCGTGCCGAGGCGCTCGGAAGCATGCCCCAGGCAGTCCACCAGCGCTTCCAGCTTGGCCGGGTTGTCCGCCTGCTTGCGCATCGACTCGATGTTGCCGGCGAGCTTGTCGCGCCAGCGCGGGATGTCGCCTACTGCCTCGATGGCGATCACGCGGCAGTCCTCCGGAAAGGGGGATAGCTCGCGCGGCGAATAGAGGGAACAGAGGTCCCGGGTGGTCGCGACCAGCTGTGCCTCGGTGGTCGCATGGTCGATTTCCTCGAACCAGGATTTCATGTTCGCGCCGTGCCTCGTAAAGGTTTCTTGTTCCGGGCGAGAACGGATGCGCCTCGCCCCGGATTTATTGTGTCCCGCACCAGAATCTTCGCACAGAAGCCGGCGAGGGGGGCCGTTACAATTGCCGCCATCGATGCCCCATTCGAACCATCCCACCTACGCCAATGTGGCGTTCCTGCGGCTGCCGGGATTCTCGCAGCACTCCGTCACCGGCCAGGCCGCGGCCAAGGAAGCGGCCGAGGCGGCCGTGCGCGAGGCGCTCGGCTCGGTCGCCGATTCCGACCGCGCCGTGCTCGATGTCGAGGATGGCCTCGCGGTGGTGCTGTTCGGCGAGGCGGAGCGTGCCCTCGACGTGGCCCACGCTCTGGCCACCCGCGGCGGGGAGACGCGGTTGCAGGTCGGACTCAACTACGGGCCGCTCGCGCTCACTTCGAGCGGACCGGGGGCGCGGGTTTTCGGTGACGGCATCGCCGCTGCGGCCGCGGCAGCGCGCTTCTGCGAGCCGGGCCGGCTCCTCGTCACCCAGGACTTCGCCACGGCGCTCGGCGCAACCGCCCCGGAGCGCGCGCGGGAGCTGGTGACGGCGGGCGACTTCACCGACACGCGGGTGCGGCAGCACACGTTCTACGCCCACGACG
>JBBQBW010000498.1:0-2822 GCA_038318025.1 Burkholderiales bacterium
TTTCGCCGCGCGCACCTCGCGCCGGACGCTCGCTTCCGTGGGGCTTTCCAAGCGCGGTGTCGCGTGGGGCCTGCTGATCCTGGTGGCGCTGGTATTCCTGCTGCTTCCGGCCGGGCGAGTGCTCGACATGCCATGGTCCCAGGCGTCGCAGACGCTGCCCGTTGGCGACCGCTTCTGGAACCCGGGCCCGCTGATGCTTGCCCACCAGCCGGTCGAGACGCGCTGCGCCACCTGCCACGAGAAGCCCTTCGAGGCGGTGAAGAACGGCGCGTGCCTCGAATGCCACGCGTCCCTCGGGCGCCACGTCGCGGCTGACGCGGCGGCGGCGCCGATGTTCGCCGGCGCCCGCTGCACCGACTGCCATTCCGAGCACAAGGGCGTGAAGAGCACCCACCGCGACAGCGACGGCGTGTGCGTGGATTGCCACCGCAACCTCGCCGGCCGCTTGCCCGGCACCGAGGCCGGCGACGCGAGCGACTTCGCGAAAGGCCATCCGGTCTTCCGCCTCACCGTCCCGGGCGGCGACGGCGTGCCCACTCGCGTGCGGCAGGATGCGCGGCCGATCCTCGAGCCCACCAACCTCGTGTTCCCCCACGCGCTGCACCTCGACGCGAAGGGCGTGAAATCGCCGGGCCGCGGCCGCGTGCAGCTCGAATGCGCGAGTTGCCACGCGCCGGACGCGTCGAAGCGTGCGTTCGAACCCGTCTCGATGGCGAAGCATTGCCAGGAATGCCACCGGCTCGAGTTCGAGCCCGCGGTCACGTCGCGCGAGGTGCCCCATGGCGACCCGGCGGCGGCGGCCACGGTGGTGGAGGAGTTCTACGCCAACCTCGCGCTGAAGGGCACTCCCGACAGCTTCCAGAAGGCCTTCGGGGTGCCGGGCCAGGGGATCCTGCGGCGCGCCGGCGAGCCCTCGGCCACCGAGCGCCAGGGCGCCCTCGCGCTCGCCGCACGCAAGGCCCGGTGGGTGACCGCCGAGATGGTGGAGGTGCGCACCTGCGGCACTTGCCATCGCGTCTCGCGCGCGGGCGAGGGGGAATGGAAGGTGGCCCCGGTGCGGGCCGCGGCTGCGTGGATGCCCCACGCCCGATTCGACCACAAGGTCCATGCGCAATCGAAGTGCGGCGATTGCCACGCTTCGGCGCGCTCGAAGGTCGCCACCGACATCTCGATGCCCACGATCACCGCGTGCCGCAAATGCCACGCGGGCTCGCGGCCCGCCGAGGGCAAGGTGATGTCCAACTGCATGCTGTGCCACGGCTTCCACGATGCGAACAATCCCTGGCATGAGGCCGATGCGAAGCGCCGCTGACCTCCCTCCCCCTCGGGCTCCGGCCTCGGAGTGGGGGAGGGCCGGGGAGAGGGTCGGCGCCAGGGCGGCTGACCTCCCTCCCCCGTGGGGGAGGGCCGGGGAGAGGGTCGGCGCCAGGGCAGCTGCCGCGTTGCTCCTCGCGCTCGCCGCGGGTTGCGGCGGCGCCGGGGGAGGCGGCAGCCCTGCCCCGGCCGCGTGCGTTGGAGCTTGCGGCGAGGCCGCGCTGAATGCGCTGACGCGCGCCGAGGTCGAGTCGGTGGTTGCGCGCGCGGTGGCGGAGGCACGCGCCCGCGGCGCCAACGCCCATGTGGCCGTCACCGATCGCGTCGGCAACGTCCTCGCGGTCTTCTCCATGACCGGGGCGCTGTCCACCATCGCGGTCCGCTCGGTCGGTGCCGGCGGCCTCGACGGCATCCCCGCGGGCACGATTCCCGCGACCTTCGCCGCGATCTCGAAGGCGGTCACCGGCGCGTACCTGTCCTCGTCGGGCAACGCCTTCTCCACGCGCACCGCGGGCCAGATCGTCCAGGAGCACTTCAACCCCGGCGAGGCGCAGCAGCCGGCGGGACCGCTCTACGGCGTGCAGTTCTCGCAGCTCGCCTGCTCGGATGTGAACCGCAAGCGCGCGCTCCACGGTGACGTGGGGCCGAAGAACTCGCCGCTCGGGCTCTCCGCCGATCCCGGCGGGTTGCCGCTGTACAAGAACGGCGTCGTGGTGGGCGGCGTGGGAATCGAGTCCGACGGGCGCTACGGGATCGATCGCGACGTCTTCGACATCGACGACGATGCAGAGGAGAAGATTGCGGTCGCCGCGACCTTCGGGCTCGCCGCACCCACGGACATCCGCGGCAACCGCATCACGGCCGACGGGCGCACCTTCCGCTACGTGGATTCGGAGTCGATCTCGTCCGATCCCGCGCAACCGGCCGCGCCGGGCGCTTCGGGTGCCTACGTCGAGGTCGCGGGCTTCACGGCCGGAATCACGCCGCGCGCGGGCACCGCTTTCGGCGACGCGGCATCGGGCATCGTGCGCGGCGCCGGCGCGGTCGCCACGGCGCCCTGGGTGCTGCTGGGCGCCGACGGCGCGCCGCGCTTTCCCGCGCGCGATGCCGCGGCCGGCGCGGGGCCGCTCACGGCGGCGCAGGCCCAGGTGCTGCTCGACGAGGGGCTCGCCACCGCGCGCCGCACGCGTGCCCAGATACGGCGCCCGCTGGGATCGTTCGCGCAAGTGACCATCGCCGTGGTGGACCTCGACGGCAACATCCTCGGCCTCGCCTTTACGCCCGACGCGCCGGTCTTCGGCATCGACGTGGCGGTGCAGAAGGCGCGCACCGCGATGTTCTTCTCCCACCCCGGGGCCGCCGCGGCCCTGCGCCTCGTGCCGAGCGCCCGCCACCTGGTGGGGCCGGTCGATGTCCCTGTCGCTGCCTACCTCGATGCGGCGCGCGCCTTCCTCGATGATCCGGCGCAGTTCACCGGCGGCACGGCGTGGACGTCGCGCGCGATCGGA
>JBBQBW010000499.1:0-2813 GCA_038318025.1 Burkholderiales bacterium
GATCTACGTCCTCACGCGCGGCGGGCCGCTCAACTCGACCCATCTCATGGCGACCCTGTCCTTCCAGCGCGCGATCTCGGGCGGATCGCTGGGCGAGGGTGCCGCGATCGCGACGGCCATGGTGCCTTTCCTGCTCGCCGCGATCCTCTTCAGCTACTTCGGCCTGCAGCGCCGGGCCTGGCAGCAGGGAGGCAAGGACTGATGGCCGCGGAGAAGAGCGCCGGCGAGGGCATGACCTACCTCGAGTCGTTGCCGCGGCGGGTCGTGACGCTCTACCTGCCGCTCGTGGTATTCCTCATCGTGTTGTTGTTCCCCTTCTACTGGATGGCGATCACGTCGTTCAAGCCGAACAACGAGCTGCTGAGCCGCGAGGGCAACCCGTTCTGGGTGGTGGCACCCACCCTCGCCCACTTCAAGAAGCTCCTTTTCGACACGCAATATCCGTCATGGATGTGGAACACCATCATCGTCTCGGTGGTGGCGACCTTCACGTCGCTCGCGGCGAGCGTGTTCGCGGCCTACGCCATAGAGCGGCTGCGTTTCCACGGCTCCAAGCAGATCGGGCTGGGCATTTTCCTGGCCTACCTGGTGCCGCCCTCGATCCTCTTCATCCCGCTCGCCGCCATCGTCTTCAAGCTGGGGCTCTTCGACACGCGCTGGGCGCTGATCCTCACCTATCCCACGTTCCTGATCCCGTTCTGCACCTGGCTGCTGATGGGTTACTTCCGCTCGATCCCGTTCGAGCTCGAGGAGTGCGCCCTCATCGACGGCGCCACGCGCTGGCAGATCCTGGTGAAGGTGATCCTGCCGCTAGCGGTCCCCGGCCTCATCTCCGCGGGCATCTTCGCCTTCACCTTGTCGTGGAACGAGTTCATCTACGCGCTCACGTTCGTCTCCTCGTCGGAGGTGAAGACGGTCCCCGTGGGCGTCATCACCGAGCTCGTCGAGGGCGACGTCTACCACTGGGGCGCACTGATGGCGGGGGCGCTGCTGGGCTCGCTGCCGGTAGCGATCCTGTACTCGTTCTTCGTCGAGTACTACGTGTCGGGGATGACCGGGGCGGTCAAGGAATAACGTGGCGTCAGGCCGGCTGTGCGCGGCCCTCGCCGCGATCGTGCTCGCGGCCCTCGTCGCCTCCGGCATCGCGCCCTACGATCGCGCCACGTGGCTGATGGAGGTGGCGCCGGTGCTGGTCGCGCTGCCGGTCCTCGCGTCGACCCGCGAGCGTTTCCCTCTCACCGACCTGCTGTACGTGCTCATCGCGCTGCACGCGCTGGTGCTGGTCCTGGGCGGGGCCTACACCTACGCGCGCGTCCCGCTGGGCTTCTGGCTCCAGGAGGCCTTCGGCTTTCAGCGCAACCCCTACGACCGCATCGGCCATTTCATGCAGGGCTTCGTGCCGGCGATGGTGGCGCGCGAGATCCTGATGCGTACCGGGACCGTGCGAGGCGGGAAGATGGTGGCGTTCCTGTGCCTATGCGTAGCACTGGCGATCAGTGCGGTCTACGAGCTGATCGAGTGGGGCGCGGCGCTGGCGCTCGGGCAGGGTGCGGACGAGTTCCTCGGTACCCAGGGCGACGCGTGGGACACCCAGGCGGACATGTTCATGGCGCTGGTGGGCTCGACGCTCGCCGTCCTCTCACTCTCCTCCCTGCAGGACGCGCGCCTGGCTCGCGTGGCCGCGGCGCGGGGGATAATCGCGCTATCGCAAGCGGAAGGAAGCCGTACCCGATGAAGACCGCCAATGCACTCCTCGCCCTCGCCCTCGCCCTCGCGGGCTGCGCGGGCGTGGGCTCCCAGGAGCTGGGCACGCGCCCGACCTACCTCGAGGCGGTGACCCCGAACGTGCCCAATGCCGCCGCGCTCGCGAACCGCATCTGGACCCCGGCCCTCGACGAGGGCTACGTGCCCCAGGGCCTCACCGCGGCCGGCGGGTATCTCTTCGTCAGCAGCTACCTGCCGCAGCCCGACCTCAAGTCGAATACCGGTCCGTGCCGCGTGTTCCGCATCGACAGCGCCACCGGCAAGGCGGCGGGGCACTTCGACCTTCCCGTCGGCGCCTGCACCCATTCGGGCGGCCTCGCGTGGATGGGCAACGGCATGCTGCTCCTCGCCGACACCCGTCAGCTGTTCCGCATCGACGTGGCGAAGGCTCTCGCTTCCGGCAACGCGGAAGGCGCCATGCGCGCGGTGAAGATCGCCGGCGAGCTGCGCGGCTCCTACGCGACCTACGACGGCAAGGACGCGTGGATCGGCACCTGGACCAGGGAGCAGCCGAAGGCGCGCATGTTCCGCCTCGATCCCGAGCTCTTCGACAAATACGACGGGCAGACGGTGAAGGAAGATCGCGCGGTCGAATCGATCCCGGTGCCGATCGAGGCGCAGGGTGCCGCGTTCGACAAGGCCGGCAGCCTGTGGGTCTCGGCCTCCAGCGGGAAGTTCGGCAAGCTCTACAGGCTGGATCGCAAGGGCAACGTCCAGGCGCAGTACGAAATGGTGGCGGGCCTCGAGGACCTCACCGTCGATGACTCGGGCAAGCTCTGGGGGCTTTCGGAATCGGGCACCCGCAAGTACCTGCACTGGGAGACGCGCTTCCCGTTCATCTTCTCCATCGACGTGGCGAAGCTCCAATGAGCGCTTCGCCGCGGGTCGGTCTCGTCGGGCTGGGCGCCATGGGGCGCGGCATGGCCGCGTCGCTACGCCGCGCGGGGCACGCGGTGCGCGTGTGCGACGTGCGCGCCGAGGCCGCACGGGAGTTCGCGGAGGAGGGCGGCACCGCCTGCGCCTCGCCCGAGGAGCTCGCGGCCGAGTGC
>JBBQBW010000500.1:0-2801 GCA_038318025.1 Burkholderiales bacterium
CTGATGATCAGATCCTTGCTGCGGTCCTTGAGCGTGAGGAAGCCGTCGGCGTCGAAGACGCCCAGGTCGCCGGTATGGAGCCATCCGCCGCGCAGCGCCTCGGCGCTGGCCGAGGGATTGCCCCAGTACCCGGACATCACCACGCCGCCGCGAACGCAGACCTCGCCGATCTCGCCGGGAGGCAGGTCGCGGTCGCCGGGATCACGCACCTCCACCTGCACCACGGCCTGGGGCCGCCCGACCGACGCGAGCCGTTCCCGGTAGCGCGGGTGGGCGCGGTCGGCGTGCTCGGCGCGGCCGAGCGCGGTGATGGTCATGGGGCTCTCGCCCTGGCCGTAGATCTGCGCCAGGCGCGGGCCGAGGATCTCCATCGCCGCCTCGATGTCGGCGAGGTACATCGGACCGCCGCCGTAGACCAGGGTCTGCAGCCCCGGCGCGGTGGCGCCGGTTTCCCGCGCGCGCTCGGCCAGGCGTCGCACGATGGTGGGAGCGGCGAAGAACGAGACGTGGTCGTGGGCCTCCAGCAGCTCGAGCACCTCCGTGGCGTCGAAGGCGCCGGACTCGGGAACCACCTGCGCCGCACCGCGGGCGAGGTGGGTGAAGGTGTAGAGGCCCGAGCCGTGGGAGAGCGCAGCGGCGTGCAGCAGCCGCCCGTCGGCGCGCACCGCGTCCACGTCGGCGTAATAACCGAGGGTCATCTGGGTGAGGTTGTGATGGGAGAGCATCGCGCCCTTCGGCCGGCCGGTGGTGCCGCTGGTGTAGAACAGCCACGCAAGCGCCTCGGGCGGGACCGCCGCGGGTTCCCCCGAAGCATCGCCCGAGACCGCGACCAGGTCGGTGGTCCGAAGCACTTCCGGAGGGCGCTGCATCGCGGCCAGCGCCTCGGCAATGCCGGCCTCCCAATCGGGAGAAACCACCACCACCCGGGCGCCCGAATTCTCGAGGATGTAGGCCACCTCGCGCGGGTGGAGCTTCACATTGACCGGCACCGCTGCGGCACCCGCCCACCAGGCGGCGTACATCGCCACCAGGTACTCGGGCTGGTTGCGCATCACCAGCGCCACCCGGTCGTGCGGCGCCACCCCGAACCGGCTTCGCAGCCCGGCCGCCAGGGATGACACCCGCAGCGCGAGCCCGGCATGGTCACACCACTGCCGCGCGCCGTGGAAAATGGCCGGGGCCCGGGGCCGGTTGCGGGCGGCGTGATCGAGCCATGACGCGACGTTCACGGCGCTCCGGGAGTGAGAAATCGCATAGGGCGGGGAGTAAGGATGTCGGCGATACCGGCCACCCAGGATTGTGCCTGACGCCACTGGCGTCCAAAAAAATAGAGGGGCAGTAAACTCGCGGTCATGACCACCATCGTCGTCGTCCGCAAGGCCGCAAGCGCCGTGATCGCCGCGGATTCCCTCACCACCTTCGGCACCACGCGGCTCGCCCCCGCCCACGACCGCCACCCGCACAAGGTCGTCGCCTGTCGCGACTCCTTCATCGGCGTGGCCGGCAGCGCCGCGCACTCGATGCGCGAGGTGTTCGAGTTCGACCGCTTCTGGGCCATCGGCTCGGGACGCGACTTCGCGCTCGGTGGGATGCATGCGGTCTACGACAAGGCGAAGGACGTGGCGGAGATCGCCCAGGCCGGCGTCCTTGCCGGTGCGCAGTTCGACACCGGAACCGCGGAGCCGACATCGCTCCACGAGGTCCGGCTCGCCTGACCATGCGCGTCGACAAGTGGCTGTGGTGCGCGCGCTTCTTCAAGACCCGCGCGCTCGCGGTGGAGGCGATCGCTTCGGGAAAGATCACCGTGAACGGCGAGCGCGCGAAGAACGCGAAGGTGCTCCGCGCCGGCGACGAGCTGGCGATCCGCCGCCCGCCCTTCGAGCAGGTGGTCGTGGTGCGCGGCTTCTCCGAGCGCCGCGGCCCGGCCGTGGAAGCGCAGAAGCTCTACGAGGAAACTCCGCAAAGCCGTGCGAAGCGCGAGGCCCTCGCCCTCGAGCTCAAGGCCAACCCGCCGCCGATGCTGAAGGGGCGCCCGACCAAGAAGGACCGGCGCACCTACGACGACTACATCCGCTATTTCAACGACGAATGAGGAACGCCATGATCCGCACCCTTGCCGCGGCGCTCGCCGCCGCCGCCCTGCCCGCCCTGGCCCACCACGGCTGGAGCGAATACGACTCCTCGAAGCCGATGAAGCTCACCGGCAAGGTGCTGGAATCCGGCTACGAGCATCCCCACGGCCACGTGAAGCTGGAAACTCCCGGGAAAAACTGGACGGTGATCCTCGCTCCGCCGTCGCGCATGGAGAACCGCGGCCTCGCGCCCGGCGCGATCGCCAAGGGCCAGACCGTGACGGTGGAGGGCTACCCGAACCGCGAGAAGGCCGAGGAGCTGCGCGCCGAGCGCATCGTCGCCGGCGGCAAGACCGTGGAGCTGCGCTGACCCCCGGCAACCCGGTGGAGGCGCTCGCCATCGCGAAAGCGATGCGCGAGAACCTCTGGCTCTACCCGTCGGTCGAGATCGTCCACATCGTGGGCTTCGCGATCCTGGTGGGCTCGATCGTGATGTTCGACCTTCGGGTGCTGGGGCTCTCGAAGTCGATCTCCGTGCGCGCGCTTTCGCGGCACCTGCTGCCGTGGACCCTGGGGGCGCTGGTGCTCATCGTGCCGAGCGGATTGGCGATGTTCTCGGCCCATGCGGGGGACTTCCTCAACAATCGGGCGTTCCAGGTGAAGATGGCCCTGCTGCTCACCGCGGGGATGAACGCGGCGTGGTTTCGCACCGGACCGTACCAAACGGTG
>JBBQBW010000501.1:0-2795 GCA_038318025.1 Burkholderiales bacterium
GGCGGACTACGCCCTGCTGTGTCCCGGCCAGGGATCGCAACATCCCGGCATGCTCGATCTCGCGCTCACGAGCGAGGCGGGACGCGAGGCGATCGCCAGCGCCTCCGATGTCGTGGCCTTCGACATCGCGTCGCGGGTGAAGGCGGGAGGGGATCTGTTCGAGCCGGTGTTCGCGCAGGTCGCGATCGTCGCTGCTGCCGTGGCGACCTGGCGGGCGCTCTCCCCCCACCTCCCCGCGCCTGCGCTCGCCGCCGGCTACAGCGCGGGCGAGGTCTCGGCGTGGAGCTGCGCCGGAAGCTGGAGCGTCGCCGAGGCGATGGCCGTGATCGCACGACGGGCGCGATTCATGGCGCTGTCCTCGCCTCCGGAGCACGGGATGATGGCAGTGACCACGCTGCCCGCGGCCGCGCTGGCGCCACTCCTCGAGCGGCATTCCCTCCACGTCGCGATCGAGGTCGAGGAAGACCACTGGATCCTGGCCGGAAGCCGTGCGCAACTCGAGCGGGCGCGACCCGATCTCGAGGGCTCGGGGGGCTCGACGCATCCGCTGCCGGTGGGCGTGCCGTCGCACACGCCATTGCTCGCGACCGCGGCCGCGGAACTGCGCGCCTGGCTCGCGACGATGCCGACGCGCGATCCCGCGTGGCCGGTGCTGCGCGGCGTCGACGGGCGTGCGATGTTCCGGGGCGGCGACGCCCGCGATGGGCTGGCCGACGCGGTCGAGCGTTCGATCCGCTGGCGCGCCTGCATCCGGGAGTGCACGGAGCGGGGTATCGCGGCCGCCCTGGAGCTTCCGCCCGGCTCGGCACTTGCCCGCATGGCGACGCGCGGCGGAAGGTTCGACGCGCGTGCGGTGTCCGATTTCCGCTCGGTGGAAGGTGTAGCGCGCTGGATGGAGCGCCTCGGTCACCAGAGCGGTTGATTCGCGGGCGGGGCTCGCGTAACGTAGTCGAGATATTCGGTGATATATCAATAACAAGTCTTACCCCAGGAGGAGAGAGCCATGAACAGCAATCGCAGGAAACTGTTGCAGGCCGGCGCCGCCATCGCCGCGTCGCCTTATCTGAGCTTCCCCGCCGTTGCGCAGAACACGCCGCTCCGGGTCGGCATCATCGCGCCCAAGGCGGGCATCGCCGGCACCATCGGCGAGTGCGGCCTGCGGGGCACCCAGTTCGCCGTGGACCGCATCAACGCAGGCGGCGGAATCGCCGGGCGCAAGGTCGAGCTGATCATCGAGGAGGAGACCAACCCCAAGGACTCCATCGAGCGGCTGAGGAAACTGGTGCTGCAGGACAAGGTCGATTGCGTGCAGGGCATCGTCTCCTCGGGCGTGAGCCTCGCCATGGGCGCGGTGGCCGAGGAGATGAAGGCGCTCCTCATCTTCTGGGACGGCACCACCCAGGACGGCGTGAAGGAGACCATGGCGAGTCCCCGCTACATCTTCCGCAGCACCGACAACGAGTGCGAGGCGGTCATGGGCTCGCTGCTGGCGATCAAGCACTGGAAGGGCAAGTTCGCCAACATCGCCGGCATCAACCCCGACTACTCCTATGGCCGCAACAACTTCGCCGCCTTCCAGGCGCTGCTGAAGAAGTTCGGCGTCGAGCACAAGGTGGTGGCCGAGCAGTGGCCCAAGGTGGGAACGACGGATCTGAACTCCCACGTGGCGGCGTTGAAGGCCGCGAAGCCGGATCTGGTGTTCTCCTCCCTCCTCTTCGCCGACCTGCCGATCTTCATGCGCACCGCCCACGGCGCGGGCCTCATGGACGGCGGCACCAAGTTTGTCTTCCCGGCGGCGGGCTTCCAGCACACGGGGCTGAAGAAGGCGTTCACCCCCGAGGGCATGATCTTCGGCCACAACACGCTCTACTTCGACAACCCCAAGGCTTCGCAGCTGCAGAAGGACTTCGTCAAGCACTACTACGACAAGTTCAAGGACTACCCGCACTGGGAAGCCGACCGCGCCTACTTCGCGATGCAGGTGTACAAGGCGGGCGTCGAGGCCGCGTACAAGGCGAAGGGCGCCTGGCCCTCGAAGGAAGACGTGATCAGCTCCATGGAGGGCGTGAAAGTCGAATCCCTCGGTGGCCCTGGCCACATGCGCAAGGATCATATCGCCGAGCAGACCTTCTACCAGGGCATCACCACCCACAAGAACAACTACGACTTCCCGACGCTGGGAACCGTGGACACGATGTACTCCGACCAGCTCCAGAAGCCGCCGGGACAGGACTTCTGGAAGTGGATCGAGACCGCGACCATCAAGCTCTGATGTCACCCCCGCGGGTGTCGTCCCCGCGAAGGGTGTCGTCCCCACGAAGGGGGTCGTCCCCACGAAGGGGGTCGTCCCCGCGAAGGCGGGGACCCCATCACCTTGAGCCCCCGCCTACGCGGGGGAGACACTGTAGCGGGGATGACACCCGTCGCGGGGTTGGCGCGCTTTCATGATCGCATTCCTCGACGTCATGATCAGCGGCGTGTTCCACGCCGCTGTGCTCTTCCTCGTGGCCGCCGGGCTGCAGCTGGTGTTCGGCGTGCAGAAGATCGTCAACCTCGCCTGCGGCAGCTTCTACGCCCTGGGCGCCTATTTCGGCGTCACCTCGGTCAACTGGGCCATCGCCGCGGGCATGCCGCCGATGTTGTTCCTGCCGGTGCTGCTGGCCTCGGGGCTCGTGCTCGGCCTCATCGGACCGGCGATCGAGGCGCTGCTCACCACCGTGTACGACCGGGATGAGGCGTTCCAGCTCCTCCTCACGTTCGCGCTAGTGCTGATGTTCCAGGACGTGCTGCGGTTC
>JBBQBW010000502.1:0-2778 GCA_038318025.1 Burkholderiales bacterium
CGCCATGCGGGCGCTTCCGAGGTGCTGCTCAGCTCGTCGAAGCGCTGGGTGATGATGCACGAGCTGCGCGGGGCCGCGGAGCCGGGCCTCGCCGAGCAGCTCAAGCTCTTCAAGCCCTGCGACCTGGTGATCGTCGAGGGCTACAAACACGAGCCGATCCCGAAGATCGAGGTGCGCCGCGGCGGATCCGGCACGCCGGCGCTTTATCCGGACGATCCCCACGTGGTCGCCGTCGCCACCGACGATGTCCTCGATACCGAGCTACCGCAGCTCGACGTCAACGACGGCGCTGCCGTCGCGCGCTTCATCATCCAGCACCTGGGGTTGAACCGCGCGCGCCTCGTGCGCTGATTCCATGGTCACGCTGCTCTATTTCGCCGGACTGCGCGAAAGCCTCGGGTGCTCCCGCGAGCAGGTTCCCTTGCCCTCTGCCACTGCCACGGTGTCGAGCCTCGTGGAGCAGTTGCGCTCGCGCGACGGCCGCTGGACCGAGGCGTTCGCGCCGGGCAAGTCGTGGCGCGTGGCAGTGAACCAGCGGATGGCGGATCTCGCCACGCCGGTGAAACCCGGCGACGAGGTGGCGTTCTTCCCACCGGTGACGGGGGGCTAGTGCCCGTCGTTCGCGTGCAGTCCGAGGATTTCGACGTCGGGCGTGAGCTCGAGGCTTTGACGCGCGGCCGCCACGAGGTAGGGGCCATCGCGAGCTTCGTCGGCCTGGTGCGCGACGCCAACGACGGCTCCTCCGTGAGCGGCATGACCCTCGAGCATTACCCCGGCATGACGGAGCGCGCGCTCGAGGAGATCTGCGCCCAGGCCCATGGGCGCTGGCAGCTTGCCGAAACGCTCGTGATCCACCGCGTGGGGCCGCTGGTTCCCGGCGACCGCATCGTGCTTGTGGGCGTGGCCGGGGCCCATCGCGGCGAGGCCTTCGAGGCCTGCGAGTTCATCATGGATTACCTCAAGACCCGCGCGCCCTTCTGGAAGAAGGAAGACACGCCCGAAGGCGGCCGCTGGGTGGACGCGCGCGAAAGCGACGACAACGCCGCGGGGCGCTGGAAAAAACCTTAGGGGACAGACCACCAGTTGCAAGAAATGAAACTGGGCCGGCCCGTTTCACCTCATGCAACTGGTGGTCTGTCCCCTAAGGTTGAGCCGGGACCCACGCGCTAGGCGCTGCAGAAGATTTCGCGCGTGAGCGCGATCATCTTGAGGATCCGCGCATCCTCCACGCGGTAGAACACCTTGTTGGCTTCTTTGCGCGAATGCAGGATGCCGTGGTCGCGGAGGACCGCCAGGTGCTGGGAGATGTTGCTCTGCGTCGTGCCCACGGCATCGACGATCTCGAGCACCGAGACCTCCTGGTTGCCGACGAGGCAGAGGATCTTCAGGCGCAGCGGGTGTGCCATCGCCTGCATGGCGGCACTCGCCTCGCGGATGTTCTCGCCGCGCCCGATCAGCTCGAAGATGTCTTCGGCCGGCGCGCGCGGGGCTTTGCGGGGAGGCATGCACGGATCACAACATGTCCATTAGCGGCGGTCAATATTAGCCTTGACTGATGCGCAACCGGTGTTTCAGACTGCCGCTGATGAGACGCCTGCGCCGCGCGCCCGAGAATTTCCTGCTCCCCGGCCAGATCGCCGAGGTGCAGGCCGGGCGGCGCGACTTCCTGCGAGGTGCGTTCGCGGCTGCGGCAACCCTTTCGCCGGGACTCGGCAGAGGCAGTGATGCCGGCGACCCGGCGATCCTCCAGTTGCCGGAGCACAGCAGGGGCCTGGGCCAGCCGGTCGTGACGCACCCCTACGGGCTGCCCTCGAAGTACGAAAAGAACGTCCAGCGCCGCGAGAGCCCCGGACTCACGCGGGTCGGGGGCTCCTCGGTCTCCTTCACGCCGCTGCAGGGCCTCTTCGGCATCGTGACGCCCAACGGGCTGCACTTCGAGCGCCACCACCAGGGCTGGTGGGACATCGACCCCCACCAGCATCGGCTGATGGTGATGGGCCTGGTGCGCGAGGCCAAGGTCTATACCCTGGACGACCTGATGCGCCTGCCGGCGACATCGCGCATGCACTTCATCGAGTGCGGCGCGAACACCGGCATGGAGTGGGGCAACGTGGCGGTCCCGACGGTGCAGTACACCCACGGGATGCTCTCGTGCTGCGAGTTCACCGGCGTGCTGCTCTCGACGCTCCTCGACGACTGCGGCTTCGACCGCAAGTCTGGCAAATTCGTCCTCGCCGAAGGCGCCGACGGCTCGGGCATGACGCGCACCATCTCCATGGATCGCGCGCTCGACGACGTCATGGTCGCCTGGGCGATGAACGGCGAGATGCTGCGCCCCGAGAACGGCTATCCGCTGCGCCTGGTGGCGCCCGGAATCCAGGGCGTGTCGTGGGTGAAGTGGCTGCGGCGCCTCGAGGTGGGCGACCAGCCCTTCGGCACCAAGGACGAGACGCTGCATTACGTGGACCTGATGCCCGACGGGCGCCTGCGCCAGTACACCTCGATCCAGGAATGCAAATCGGTGATCACCACGCCCTCGGGCGGGCAGCACCTGCTGGACCGCGGCTTCTACAACATCAGCGGCCTGGCCTGGAGCGGCCGCGGCAAGATCACCAAGGTGGACGTGTCGGTCGACGGGATCGTCCGCTTTCGCATCCGTGAAATGCCGTGCGTAGGCACCGATGTCGGTGATGCCAAGGTCGTCGGCTAGAATGAAGACGATGTTCGGCGGACGCTCGGCACCCGAGGCTGCGATGATGGTGAGGAGGAAAGGTAAAA
>JBBQBW010000503.1:0-2773 GCA_038318025.1 Burkholderiales bacterium
CTTGGGGCGGTCGTTGGGGTTGAAGGGTTTTGGCACCCCGGTGGTCAGGGTGCACCGGGTTGTACCGGGGGGAAACTGTTTGTTGGTGGTTGTCGCAACAACCCTTTTATTTTTTTTTCTCGGTGTTCCGCGGTGTGCGCCGTGACCTCCGTGGTGCCATTCCCTTTCAACCCCTTCGAGCTGCCGATGATTGCCAGGCTCTCCATCGCCGCCGTCACCTTCGCCGCGCTGACCGCCCACGCCCAGCTCTCCGAGACCGAGCAGCGAATCGTCGAGGCGGTGAAGGCCCGCACCCCCGCGGCGCTCACGCTCCTCGAGCGCGCGGTGCGCATCAACAGCGGCACGCTCAACCCCGAGGGCGTGCGCGCGGTGGGCGCCGTCTTCCGCGCCGAGCTGGACGAGCTGGGGTTCGCCACCCGCTGGGCCGAGATGCCTCCCGCGATGAAACGCGCCGGGCACCTCGTCGCGACTCGCGAGGGGACGCAAGGCAAGCGGCTGCTCCTGATCGGCCACCTCGACACGGTGTTCGAGAAGAATAGTCCCGTGCCAGCCTGGGATCCCCAGGGCGAGCGCGTGCGCGGCCAGGGTGTGTCCGACATGAAGGGCGGCGACGTGATCCTGGTGGAGGCCCTGCGCGCCCTGCACCGGCTGGGACTGCTGGAGAACACGTCGATCGCGGTGATCATGACCGGCGACGAGGAGCGCACCGGCGCGCCGGTGAACGTCGCCCGCGCCGACCTGGTGGAGCTCGCGAAGCGCAGCGACGCCGCCCTCGCCTTCGAGGCCAGCGCCCGGCGCCAGGGCATGGGCATGGCGAGCTACTCGCGCCGCGC
Source organism: Burkholderiales bacterium (assembly GCA_038318025.1). Classification (GTDB taxonomy): domain Bacteria; phylum Pseudomonadota; class Gammaproteobacteria; order Burkholderiales; family Usitatibacteraceae; genus Usitatibacter. The sequence continues at coordinate 834 of JBBQBW010000503.1, forward strand.
CTCCGGCGGCTGGACCCTCAAGGTGTCCGCGAAGTCGGGCCACGCGGCGGGCGTCTTCAGCGCGTCCTTCGGCTACGGCGCGGTCTACGAGGCGGCGCGCATCGTGAACGCCTTCCGCGAGAACCTGGTCGAGCCGAACCTCACCTTCAACGTGGGGGCGTTCGTCGGCGGCACCGAGGCGGCATTCGACCCCGACACCGCCACCGGCACTGCGTTCGGCAAGAGCAACGTGATCGCGAAGGAAGCGGTGGTGACCGGCGACCTGCGCTACCTCTCGCCCGAGCAGGGCGAGCGCGTGCGGGCGCGGATGCGCGAGATCGTGGCCCGCAACCTGCCGCACGCCACCGCCACCATCACCTTCCGCGAGGCCTACCCGCCCCAGGCGCCCACCGCGGCGGGCGAGCAGCTGTTGGCGCTCTACTCGAAGGCCAGCGCCGACGCCGGGCTGGGTCCGATCGGCGCGTTGGCGCCCGCCACGCGCGGTGCGGGAGACGTCCAGTTCGCCGCGCCCTACATCCCCGCCCTCGACGGCCTCGGCGCCTCGGGTTCGGGCGCCCACACCGACCACGAAGACCTCGAGATCGCCTCGATCGAGCGCGGCGTGATCCGCGCCGCCATCCTCATCCATCGCATGACACGGGCCTCGCCATGACCATCACCAAGTTCGCCTTCCCCACCACCATCCACTTCGGCCCCGGGTCGCGCCGCATGGTCGCCGAGCACCTGAAGCAGCAGGGCATCCGCCGCCCGCTGATCGTCACCGACCGCGGCCTCGCGGCGCTGCCGATCCTGCGCGAGTTCGGCGACATGCTCCAGGGCTTCGCGGTGCAGGTCTATCCGGGCGTCTTCGGCAACCCGACGAAGCAACAGGTCGACGATGGCGCCGCGGCCTACAAGGCCCACAAGGCGGACTGCGTGATCGGCTTCGGCGGGGGTGCCGCGCTCGACGTGGCCAAGGCGGTGGCGATGATGGCGGTGCACGAGGGCAACGTGCTGCAGTACGCCTGGGACCACCCGCGGGTGCTGCCCATCACCAACCCCCTGCCCTACCTGGTGGCGCTGCCCACCACCAGCGGCACCGGCAGCGAGGTGGGGCGCTCCTCGGTCATCAGCGACGATGCGACCCACGTGAAGAAGGTGGTCTTCAACCCCGCACTCCTCGCGAAGGTGGTGTTCGCCGATCCCGAGCTCACCCTCGACCTGCCGGCCGGCGTCACCGCCGCCACCGGCATGGACGCCCTCACCCACAACGTGGAAAGCTACCTCTCGCCCGCCTACCACCCGCTGTGCGACGGCATCGCGCTGGAAGGGGCGCGCATCGCGGCCCACGCCATCGAGCGCGCCGTGGCGATGCCGAAGGACGTGGCCGCGCGCTCCGACATGATGATGTCCTCGATGATGGGCGCCATCGCCTTCCAGAAGGACCTGGGCGCGGTGCACTCCTGCGCCCACGCGCTCGGCACCGTCGTGGACATGCACCATGGCCTCGCCAACGGCATCATGATCGACCACGTGATGCGCTTCAACCTCGATGCCGCCGACCGGAAGATGGCCGAGCTGGCGCGTGTGTGCGGCGCGGGAAACACCGCCCAATCCTTGGTCGACTGGCTGGTGGCGCTCAAGTCTCGCATCGGCATCCCCGCGAAGCTGGGGGGCAAGGGCGTCACCGAGGACATGATCCCGCGGCTGGTGAACATCGCCGTCAAGGACACCTGCCACCAGACCAATCCCAAGCCCTGCTCGGCCGCGGACTTCGAACGCATCTTCCAGCAGGCGCTGTGAGCGAGGTCGCCGGCGTCGCGGGCCTGCGCCGCCTCTACGACGAGCCGCGCGGCCGCGCGGTCACCAAGCAGCTGTCGCGCATCGACCGCCACTGCCGCCGCTTCATCGAGCTCTCGCCCTTCCTGGTGATGGCCACGGGGCGCCCCGAAGGCCCCTTC
>JBBQBW010000504.1:0-2770 GCA_038318025.1 Burkholderiales bacterium
GAATCGCAAGCCACCTACGAGGGCTGGTTCCGCGCCAACGAGTCGAAGGTCAACTTCCACAACCACGTCGACATCGTCCACGACCTGATCCGCGCCTGCGACCCGGCGCCGGGCGCCTGGACCACGCTCGCCGGCAAGAAGGTGCAGCTGTTCGGCTCGAAGAAGCACCCGGTGCGCAGCTTCGGCGCGGTGAGAGGGAAGGTCGGCGAGATCACCGGGATCACCGAGACCGGCATGCGCATCACCTGCCAGGGCGGCCAGGTCGAGGTGGCGAAGGCGAAGGGCGAGGAGACGAAGAAGAGTTCCGCGGCGGAGTGGGCGAAGGGCGCCGGCGTCGTCCCCGGTACAATCCTCGGATCCTGAGGAGACAGCCATGGCACACGCGATTCGCATCAACAGCACCGGCGGCCCCGAAGTCCTGCAATGGGAAGAGGTGAACGTTGCGCCGCCCGGCCCGAAGGACGCGCTGGTGCGCCACAAGGCCGTCGGCCTCAACTACATCGACACCTACCATCGCAGCGGGCTCTACCCGGTGCCGATGCCCTCGGGCCTGGGGCTCGAGGCCGCCGGCGTGATCGAGGCGGTGGGGGCCGAAGTGTCCGACCTCAAGGTGGGCGACCGCGTCGCCTACGCCAACGGCCCCATCGGCTCCTATTCCGAGCTCAAGGTGCATCCCGCCGACCGGCTGGTGAAGCTTCCAGACGGCATCAGCTTCGAGCAGGCGGCGAGCATGATGCTGCAGGGCCTCACGGTGCAGTACCTGATGCGGCGCTTGCACTACGTGCCCAAGGCCGGTGACACCATCCTGTGGCACGCGGCGGCGGGCGGCATCGGCCTCATCGCCTGCCAGTGGGCGCGGGCGCTGGGCGTGAACCTGATCGGCACCGTGAGCACCGAGGAGAAGGCGGGGCTCGCGCGCGAGCACGGCGCCGCGCACACGATCCTCTACACGAAGGAGGATTTCGTGGCCCGCGTGAACGAGATCACCGGCGGCAAGAAGGTGCCGGTGGTGTACGACTCCGTGGGCAAGGACACCTTCCTCAAGTCGCTCGACTGCCTGCAGGTGCGCGGGCTGATGGTGATCTTCGGCAACTCGTCGGGCCCGACCGCGCCGCTCGACCTGGGCGTGCTGAACACCAAGGGGTCGCTCTACGTGACGCGCCCTTCGCTCATGGGATATGCCTCGAAGCGCGACGAGCTGCTCGCCTCGGCCAAGGACCTCTTCGACATGGTGCAGTCGGGCAAGGTGAAGGTCGGCCCGCGGCAGAGCTACGCGCTGAAGGACGCCGCCCAGGCCCACCGCGACCTCGAGTCGCGCAAGACCACCGGCTCCACGATCCTGGTGCCCTGAGCGCTGCCCCTCTCCCCTGGGAGAGGGTTTTTTACTTGAGCTGGTAGCTCTCCAGCTCCCAGCGCTCGCGCAGCGTCACCTTCCCCGACAGCGTCGTCTTGGTCTGCTCCTGCGCGACCCAGCGCTTGGCGCCGGCGTTGTACCAGTAGGTGACCAGGGTCACGCCCGCATCGGACTCCCGGTCCCGCCGCCGCCAGTCCACCCGGCGCTCGAACCGCACCGCGCGGAATTTCCCCGCCGGGGTCTCGACGTCCTCCTCGCCGGCGACGGTGATCCTCACCTTGGCGTCGTAGATCCGGTCGCCGCCGTCCTGGGTGAACGCGACGTCGTAGGTCGCGCCGGGACGCAGGGGAAACACGTAGGTGTGGGAGGAGGGCGCGAAAGTCTGCCACTTGCCCGACAGGCGCGACCTCGTGAAGTTGCCCATGATGTCGCTCACCGCGCCGTCGCTCCACTCCACGTCGCCGCCGCGGATCCTCGCCACTCCCATGCTGCGTTGCGACTCGGTGCCGTCCACGAGGTTACGCACCCGGTAGGTCCAGCGGTCTCCGGCGGCAAGTGCCGGGGGTGCCGAAGGCGGGAGGTCGCGCGCCGCACGGCCCGGGGCCGGCGCCGGCCGCGGCGCCACCGCCTTCGCCACCGCCGGCCGGAACGAGAAATGCGACTCGAGCGACGTGGTCTCCCACGGCACCTGCAGGTTCGCCGAGCCCTTGCGCACCGCCGCGCGCACGGCCTTCAGCGTGTCTTCGATGGGTTGTCCCGGCACCCGCATCGCGGCGAGCAGGTGGGTGGTGTAGAGGCCGTTGCGACCGCCGCCGTCGGCGGCCACGGACCCCGGCGAGGTGGCGAAGGCGATCAGCGTCCCGGGCGGGGCGTCCACCTGGGCGAGCCCGCGGGCGGTGGGCTGGAAGCGGCTGCCGAACGGGTTGTTGCGGCACGCGTCGAGGATCACCACGTTGGTCGCGTTTCGCGCCGAGTCGAGCTTCTCCATCACCGCTCCCAGCTCGAGGGCCGAGAACGCCACCTCGTCCTCGCGAGCGATGTCCGCATCGACCGGCACCAGGTAATTGCGTCCCCGCACCTGCAGGCCGTGCCCGGAGAAGTAGACGACGCCGGTGGAGGTGCGCGTGAGGCGGTCGCCGAACTCCCGCAGGGCGAGGTGCATCTCCTTCAGGGTGGCGTTCTCGCGCCGGATCACCGTGAAGCCGCCGGCCTCGAGCTCGCGCGCCATGTCGGCCGCGTCGTTGAGGGGGTTGATGAGCGGCGCCTGGGGATAGGCGGCATTGCCGATCACCAGCGCCACCCGGGCCGGGATGGGCGCAGGAGCCTGCGCATGCGCGATCGCGGCGCAGGCCACGAGGAAGGCGAGGGCGGCGACGCGGAGGCCGGGGTTCATCGCCGGATTGTAGGCCCGGTTGT
>JBBQBW010000505.1:0-2768 GCA_038318025.1 Burkholderiales bacterium
TCCGGTACGTCCTGCCGTTGAGGTACGGCATGATCACGACTTCGCCGCGCGTCATGACCTTGGTACCGTGATCGGCGTTCTCGATGATTATTGCGTTGTTCTTCTTCACTAGGTCGGAGACCGCCTGGATTCCGGGACTGATGTTGTCCTCGGTCCCACCATTGAGCTTGTTCACCGCATGCAGCCACAGCATGCCGTACCAACCATAGGCGGGAACGCCCACGCGGCCCTTGTACTTAGCGCTCCACAGGTCCTGGAACGAAACCGCCTTGGACGCCTCCTTGGTGTTCCAGGTCAGCCCGAAGAGGCTCAGGCACCAAGCGGCGTAGTAGTTGCCCAGCCTGCCCTGCTCGTAGATGTCCTTGAGATTCGTCACGATCGCGGGGTCGTAATGCTCGAGGCAGCCGGCGCCGTTCAGCATGATGTAGTCGACCTGGGAGCCGGAGCTCACGTCGTACGCCGCCTTCTTGCAGCTAGCGAGGATCTTCGAGGCCGCGACCGACTCGAGCTGCGCCGCGTGCACGATCTTCATGCGGGACTTGCCGGCGAACCCGGACTCCTGGATGAAGAACTTGTTGATGTTCTCGCCCCAGGTCCCGCCCGTCCCCGCCCAAACGAACGGCGCTTCGGCGCCCTGCGCCGGCGGGGAAAGCCCCATGCCCGCTAAGGCAGCGCCGACTGGTGCGGCACCGAGATATTTCAGCACATCACGTCTCTTTGTCATGGTCTTCTCCTCCTGTTGATCGTTCAGCAACACACATACGCAGCGAAGCCCGCCCCGAGGTGTCCCCCGGCGCAGCGCACTGCGATTCCTTTTTGTAATCGATCAGGACGTCCACGCCTTGGGCACCGACGGGTGCCACGATCAGGGGATTGACCTCGACCGCGGCGATACGGTCTCCATGCGTCTCGGCGAACCGCGACAGCGCGCTCAGGGCGGCTGCGGCCGCTTCGAGATCGAATGGCCCGGCGCCGCGCACGCCACGCAGCAACGATGCGGCCCGTGTCTCCGCGAGCATCGCGCGCGCCGTGGCCACATCGACGGTTCCTAAGCGCAGGCTCACGTCGCCGATCAACTCGATGAGCACCCCACCGACGCCGGCCACCATGACGAGGCCGAAGTCTCGGTCGATGCGTGCGCCGATCACCAACTCCACACCGGGCGCGACCATGGGCTGCAGGAAAATGCCACGGTCGGGGTCGGCGGACGCGGTGGCCTTCAATCGGCGATCCAGGTCAGCGAAGGCGGCGTGCACCTGGTCGTCGGAGCTCAGGCCAACCTTCACGAGGCCCAAGTCCGCCTTGTGGGACACATCGGCAGCGCAACCTTTGAGGACGACCGGATATCCGAGTCGGCGCGCGACGTCGACGGCTTGCGCGGCGCTCCTGACGGCCGTACAGGCGACCAGGGGGATGCCGGCACTGCGCAGCCAGTCGAAGCGATCGGCCTCGGAATCGCCCGCGGGTGCGTTCAGGTCCACCGTCGCGTGCATGTCGCGAGTGCTCGCTGGAGCGGGCTTCATCTGCAGCCAGCCGGAGAGCGCAGTGATGCCGCTCGCGATACCCGACAAAAAGGGAATGCCGGCAGACGCGAGCGTTGCCCGCACCTGGGCGTTCACGCCGCCCGAGGACGCGTTGTTGATCATCACGATCCGCTTCGCCGTGTGGGGCGCACGCTCCACGCAGGCGGCGGCCATGTCCATTGCGGTCGGTCCTACCGTATCGATGTTGGGGCAATCGACCGCGCACGCCACGATACCGATCGCGGAATCGGCGAGGACGGCATCCAGCATCGTCTCGAAGTTGCCGCGCTTCCAGCCGAGGCCCCACGCATCGAGCGGGTTGCGCGGCTCTGCGAACGGCGGAAACACCGTCCGCAACCGAGCGGTCGTTTCGAGCTTGAAGGGTGGAATCGACAGCCCGCGGTCTTCCGCGAGGTCGGCGATCAGTGCGGCGTGCCCACCGGAGACCGTGATGGCGCAAAGGCCGCGGACCTCCGGAAGTTGCGGATAAGCGGCGAGCAGCAGCGCGGTTTCGGCGAGCTCGTCCAGTGTGCGGACGCGCACGATGCCATGCTGGCGGAAGAAAGCGTCGTACACCCGGTCTTCGCCCGAGAGGGCCCCGGTGTGCGCGTTGACGGCCGCCTGGCCGCTTTGCGAGCGCCCGACCTTCAGCACCACGATCCGCTTGCCGAGCTGCGCCGCTTCCGCGGCCGCCGCCCTAAACGCGCCTACGTCGCGAATCGTTTCCAAAAACAGCGCCACCACGTGGATGCGTGGATCGGCCAAGACGCCCAGCAGGTAGTCGGCCACGCTGCACACCGCTTCGTTGCCCGCGGTGATGACGTAGCCCAGGCCGAGCCGGCGCGTGTCCTGGGTGAAGGAGATCGCGACCGAGCCACTCTGAGAAATGACCGCGATGGGTCCCGGCTCGATTTGCCCCAGCGCATCCGCGGTCCAGGCGGTGGTGCGATCCAGCACGTTGATGATGCCGAGGTTGTTCGGGCCGCAGACGGCCATCTCGTATTCGCGAGCGACACTCGTGAGCCTTTCCTGGAGCGCCACACCCGCGGGGCCGCCATCGGCGTAACCGGCGGCATTGAGCGCCGCGGCGCCTACACCCCGACGCCCCGCCTCGGCGAGCAATGCAGGACCGTCGGCCGCGCCAACCGCGATGAAGACTAGGTCCGGCGTGCGCGGCAGCGCCGCGATTGAGTCGTAAAACCCGTAACCCAGCACCACCACGTACTTCGGATTTAAGGGGTACAC
>JBBQBW010000506.1:0-2762 GCA_038318025.1 Burkholderiales bacterium
CTCGCGTGCGTCGGTCGGGACCCTGACCTCGGCCGCGTTGCAGTAGCCCGCAGGCGGGAGTGGCCGGCCCGGCTCCGGGCGGGCTGGCCACGCTATAGTCTCCGGATGTCCTCGCTTTCCGTCGCCCAGCGCGCCAACCCACTCGCGCCCGCCCACGAGCTTCGCAGCTGGCTCAAGGCCCGCCGGGAGGAGCTGAAGGTCCGTTACTTCCAGCGCCCCGACCCGAGCCGCATGCTCGCGGCCCATGCCGCGTGCGTCGACCAGTTGCTGCAGCGGATGTGGAAGGCGCATTTCCCGGATACCGACCTCGCCCTCGTGGCGGTGGGCGGCTACGGCCGCGGCACGCTCTTTCCCCACTCCGACGTGGATGTCCTGGTGCTGCTGCCCGACGGCCGGGCGCCCGGCGAGGCCATCGAGCGCTTCGTGGGCGCTTTGTGGGACTGCGGGCTCGACCCCGGCCACAGCGTGCGCACCATTGCCGAATGCGTGGAGGAGGCCGCCAAGGACGTGACCGTGGACACGAGCCTGCTCGAGTCCCGCGGCATCGCGGGCGACGGCCGGCTGCTCGCGATCCTCGTCGACCGGCTGCGCGAGCAGCGCGACGTGCGCGTCTTCTTCGAGGCGAAGTTCCAGGAGCAGAGGCGCCGCCACGAGCGCTTCCAGGACGCGGCCTACAACCTCGAGCCGAACATCAAGGAGAGCCCCGGGGGGCTGCGCGACCTGCAGATGGTGTCGTGGCTCGCTCGCGCCGCGGGGCTCGCCACCTCGTGGAAGGACATGGCGGACGAGGGCCTGCTGACACCCGCCGAGGCCACCGCGACCGCGCTCGAGGAGCGCATCCTCCAGGACCTGCGCATCCGGCTGCACTACCACGCCGGCCGGCGCGAGGACCGCCTGGTCTTCGACCACCAGATCGAGATCGCGAGGAGCCTCAAGCTGAAGGGCCGCCCCGGCATGGCGGCCTCCGACCTGCTGATGCGCCGGTATTACCTCGCAGCCAAGGCGATCTGGCGCTTCAACACCATCGTGCTGGGAAGCCTGCGGGACCGCATCACGCCCGATTCGGAGCGCGAGGCGCGCGTGCTCGATGCCGATTTCCAGGTCGTCAACCGGATGCTGGGGCTGCGCGACGAGAAGCTCTTCGAGCGCGAGCCGGGGATGATGCTGGAGGTGTTCCGGCGCCTGCAGGACCACCCCGGGATCGAGAGCCTGGGGCCGGATACGCTGCGGGCGCTGTCGCGCTCGCTCGCGCGCATCGGGCGCGTCTTCCGCGAGGACACGGACAACAAGCGCCGCTTCATGGAGATCATGCGCTCGCAGCGCCTCACGTGGACGCTGCGGCGCATGAGCCGCTACGGGGTGCTGGGCCGCTACATCCCCGCCTTCGGCCGCATCGTGGGTCAGATGCAGCACGACCTCTTCCACGTCTACACCGTGGACGAGCACATCCTGATGGTGATCCGCAACCTGCGGCGCCTGCGGATCCCGCGCTTCGACCACGAGTTCCCGTTCCCCTCGCGCGTCATGCAGGAGTTCGACCGGCCCGAGGTGCTGTACCTCGCCGCGCTCTTCCACGACATCGCCAAGGGCCGGGGCGGCGACCACTCGACCCTGGGCGCGAAGGATGCGGCGCGCTTCGGCCGCGCCCACGGGCTCGCGCGAGCCGACGCCGACCTGGTCGCCTGGCTCGTGGAGCACCACCTGGTGATGTCGTCCACGGCGCAGAAGCAGGACCTCACCGATCCCGAGGTGATCTCGGCCTTCGCCGCGATGGTGCGCGACGAGCGCACGCTCACCGCGCTCTACATCCTCACCGTCGCCGACATCCGCGGCACCAGCCCCACGGTGTGGAACGCGTGGAAGGGAAAGCTCCTCGAGGACCTGTTCCGCCACTCGCGCCGGCTGTTGCGTGGCGAGACCGACTACGCGGCCTCGTGGATCTCGGCCAAGAAGGAGGAGGCGCTGCGCAGCTTCCGCCAGTACGTGCCCGAGCCCGGCAAGCACGAGGGCCTGTGGCGCCACCTCGACGACGGCTACTTCCAGCGCTTCGAGGCGAACGAGATCGGCTGGCACACGCGCACACTCTGGGCGCGCGCCACGCCCGACAAGCCGATCGTGCGCGCGCGGCTCTCGCCGGTGGGCGAGGGCCTGCAGGTGCTGGTGTACGCGCACGACCAGCCGGGCCTGTTCGCGCGCATCACCGGGTTCTTCGAGCGCATGCAGTTCGATGTGGCCGCCGCGCGCATCTACACCACGCAGCACGGCTTCGCGCTGGACAGCTTCCAGGTGCTGCCCCGGATCCGCGGGGCGGGCGAGCACTACCGCGACCTGATCCAGAAGATCGAGTCGGGCCTCGCAGAGCGGGTGGCGCCGGGCGCCGCGCCCGCCGCGACGCCTGCCGCGGGCCGCGTTTCGCGCTGGGTGAGGCATTTCCCCGTCGAGCCGCGCGTGGAGATTCACCCCGACCGGCGTCCCGGGCGCTGGATGCTCACGGTGAGCTGCGCCGACCGCCCGGGCCTGCTGTCGATGCTCGCGCGGCTGCTGCTCAAGCACGACCTGAACCTGGTGGACGCACGAGTGACGACGCTGGGCGCGCGGGCCGAAGACGCATTCGTGGTCGAGGGCCCGGGGATGGATTCGGCCGAGAAGCGCGCCGGCATCGCCGCGGAGATCAACGCTGCGCTGACGCCGTAGGACGAGAACCCCACCCCAGAGGACACGGAGGGGCGCAGAGGTTCACAGAGGATGTCATGACGGTAGAG
>JBBQBW010000507.1:0-2761 GCA_038318025.1 Burkholderiales bacterium
CTTCATCAGCGCCGAAGTGGCGCAGCAGCTGGCCCTGGGCGCCATGCCCGGCGCGCAGTCCGCGTTGCACGAGGCGCTTTCCGACCGCGAGTTCCAGATCCTTCGCCTCATCGCCGAGGGCAAGTCGATCACCGACATCGCCGAGCTCCTGAGCCTGTCGGTGAAGACCGTGAGCACGCACAAGGGGAACATCCTGCAGAAGATGAGCCTCGCCACGACCGCGGACCTGGTGCGCTACGCGCTCACCCACCGGTTGCTCGATTCCTGAGCGCGGAGCGGGGTCAGGCGCCTTGCGCCCGGGCCCAGGCCCAGGCCGGGCGCAAGGCGCAGAACCCGGCGGCGAAGCTCCAATGCGACTACCCGCCCACTCGCACTTCCCCCAACCCCGCAGCATCGCGCTTCACCAGCCCCTTCAACACCGCCGCGGCGGAAGCCAGGTCCGCCGCCAGCCCGTCGATCACGTCGTCGACGGACACCATCCCCCGGATCCCGCCGTCGACGCCGGTCACGAGCAGCCGCCGGACGCCGTGCGCGTGCATCAGCGCCAGCGCCTCGTGCACGTCGGCATCCTCGCGCACCGTCGCCAGCACCGGCGTCATCACCGACTCCACGTGCCCGGACTCGGAGGCGAAGCCACGCAGCGCCACGTCGCGGTCGGTGATGATTCCCACGGGCCGCGCGTCGGCACGCGCGGTGTCCATCACGAGAAGGGTGCCCACCCGGTAGAGCGCCATGGCCGCCGCGGCCTCGGCAAGTGTAGCCCCGCGGGTGGTGGCCATCAATTGGCGGGTGTAGACGCGTTCGACTCTCATTTCGGGCTCCCCGGGTGCGTTGGACCACTCTAGGCGCGCCAACCGCGCCGTGTTTGTCCCGCGTCAAATGCGATCCAGCCCCCCGCTGCACCGGAGGGAGCCCCGGCGGCATCGAGGACGCCCTAGGAATATTCCTAGGCCTTCCCTCGGAATCCCTCCCGGGCGCTCCGGGGCAGGTTCCGATCCCCTTTTGGTCGATCCCCGATGCCGCCAGGCCGGCCGGGAGCCCAGCATTCATCCCATGCGAACCCCGCATCAAGCGGACAACACGGAGAGCTCAAAGATGAATCCCGGATACGCGATGCAGACCCTCGTCGGAACCGCTCGACCGCTCCGAGTCGCCTCCAACGCATCCCCGGGGGTCGGGCGCCTGCGGGCCGCCGGCGGCTCCGCCGCGGTACCGACCCGCTGCTCCACCTGCACCCTGCGCGAAGTGTGCCTGCCCTGCGGGATGATCGAATCGACGACCGACGCGCTCATCGACGCGATGGTCTACACGCGCAAGCGCCTGAAGCGCGGCGAGACCCTGTTTCGCGCCGGCTCCGCGTTCGACTCCCTCTACGCGGTGAGGAGCGGCTTCTTCAAGAGCCGCACGCTGCTCGAGGACGGGCGCGACCAGGTGACCGGCTTCCACATGGGCGGCGAGATCCTCGGCATGGACGGCATCGGCACCGACAGCCACTCCGCCGACGTGATCGCGCTCGAGGACAGCGAGGTGTGCGTGATCCCCTATGGCCAGCTCGAGGCGCCGGGCATGCAGCGCCAGCTCCAGAAGGTGATGAGCCGGGCGCTGGTGCGCGACCAGAGCGTGATGATGCTGCTCGGCACGATGCGCGCGGAGGAGCGGGTCGCCGCCTTCCTGCTCAGCCTCTCCCAGCGCTTCGCCGCGCGCGGTTACTCGGCCATCGAATTCCACCTGCGCATGACCCGCGACGAGATCGGCAGCTACCTCGGCCTCTCGCTCGAGACCGTGAGCCGCCTGCTGTCGCGCCTGCACGACGACGGCGTCGCGGTGGTGCAGCAGAAGCACATCCGCATCCTCGACCTGCCGCGCCTGAAGGCCGCGATCGGCCGCGGCGCACCCTGAAGGAGGCTTCCATGTACCGCCATATCCTCGTGCCCACCGACGGCACCGCGCTCTCCAACAAGGCCGCACGCACCGCCGCGCGCCTGGCGAAAGCCACGGGCGCGCGCATCACCGCCCTCCACGCGGTTCCCCCCTTCGCTCCCCCGATGATCCTCGAGGGCTACCCTTACCTGCCGGCCTACACCCAGGCCGAATACGACGCGGGCATGCGCAAGCAGGCCGACAAGGCGCTCGACCGCGTGCGCTCGGAGGCCGACAAGGCCGGCGTGAAATGCGCGGTCGCCATGGTGTCCGACGAGGCTCCGTGGCGCGCCATCGTGAAGGCCGCGCGCACCCGCAAGTGCGACCTTATCGTCATGGCCTCCCACGGGCGCCGCGGGCTCGCCGGCGTGCTGCTCGGCAGCGAGACCACCAAGGTGCTCACCCACTCGAAGACCCCGGTGCTGGTATGCCGATGACCGGCTGCCGGCTCTCCTGGAACGAGCGCCGGGTGCTGCGCGAGCGCATGGGCGCGCTCGCGGCGGCACTCGGTTCCCACGCGGACGACCGGCGCGCGCTCGACGCGGCCATGGCCCGCGTGGACCAGCCGGGATTCGGCGCCTGCACCGCTTGCGGCGCCCCGATCGCGTGGGAACGCCTCCTCGATGCGCCCGACCGGGCCCACTGCACCCGGTGCGAGGCGAACCCCACGGCCGGCTGACCGCCGCCGATCGAAGGGAACGATTGATCCTCGTCAAGCCCGCGTCTGGAGAAAAAGGTAGCGTGGAAGGATCACGCACGTGGAGCGGCGCAGGATGATGACTCCGATCGCAACCCTCGAGGAGTTCCTCGCCCACGCCATCGCCATCGAGCGCGAGGCGAC
>JBBQBW010000508.1:0-2752 GCA_038318025.1 Burkholderiales bacterium
CGCCGCGGGGCACCATCGACACCGCGACACCCAGCGCCTCGCGGCCCATGAATCGCATGCGAGGTTGCGGGGGATCGGAGAAGCCGCGGCCCACGGTCGCCACGTCGGAGAGGCGGAAGAGCCGGCCGTTGGCGCGGATCGCGATCGCCTTCACGCTCTCGACGGAATCGAGCGCTCCGGTGGCGCGGATGTAGATGCGGTCGGTGGGTGTCTCGAAGCTGCCGGTGGCGGTGACCGCGTTCTGCTGCTGGAGTGCGGCGAACACCACCGCGGGATCGACGCCGAAGGTGGCGAGCTTGGCGTTGGCGATCTCGACGTAGATCTTCTCGTCCTGCTCGCCCACCAGCTCCACCTTGGCCACGTCCTTCACGCGCAACAGCTGGTTCCTGATGCGGTCGGCCGATTCCTTCATCTGCGCGTAGGTGAAGCCGTCCCCGGTGAGCGCGTAGATGTTGCCGAAGGTGTCACCGAACTCGTCGTTGAACGACGGGCCCACGATGCCCTGGGGCAGCGTGCCGCGGATGTCGCCCACCTTCTTGCGCACCTGGTACCAGGTGTCCTTGATCTCGGCGGGCGAGGCGGAGTCCTTCACGAACACGAACACCACCGATTCGCCGGGCTTGGAGTAGCTGCGCAGGAAATCCAGGCGCGGCGTTTCCTGCAGCTTCTTCTCGATGCGGTCGGTGAGCTGGCGCTCGACCTCGTCGGCGGAGGCGCCGGGCCAGCCGGTGCGCACCACCATCAGCTTGAACGAGAAGTCCGGATCTTCGGCCTGCCCCAGGCGCAGGTACGAGCCCACGCCCACGAAGGCGAGGATCGCCATGAAGTAGAGCACCAGCGCCTGGTGCGCCAGCGCCCATTCGGACAGGTTGAAGCGCCGCAACATCGGCTAGTCGGCCTTCGCGGCGCGCGGCGGGCCCGCGGGAGGCGCTGTTGCCGAGGTGAGGCGCACTTCCTCGCCGGCGCGCAGCTTGTGCACGCCGGCGGTCACCACCACCTCGCCCGCGGAAAGCCCCGAGGTGATGGTGACGCCGTCCTCACGGTACTGCCCCACGGTCACGGCGCGCAGCTTCACCTTGCGCGTGGCCGGATCCACGATCCACACCGCGGGCGCATCGCGCTCGCGCGCGAGGGCCGCGAGCGGCAACAGCACCAGGCTCGCGTCGGTGCCGCTGGCGAAGAGCACGGTGGCGGTCATTCCGAGCTGGGCATCGCGCGGCGCATCGATGGCGCTCACGCGCACGGCGTAGGTGCGCGTCACCGGGTCGGCGCCGCCCGCCACCTCGCGAATGCGCCCGGCGATCGTCTGCGAGGGCAGGGCCCACAGGGAGATGGCGACGGATTGCCCGACCTTGAAGCGGCCCAGCTGGCTCTCGGGCGCGTTCAGCACCACTTCCTTCTCGCCATCGTGGGCGAGCTTGAGCACCGGCTGCCCCGCGGCGAGCACCTGGCCCGGCTCCGCCGCCACCGAGACTACGACGCCGTCGACGTCGGCCACGAGCGTGGTGTAAGCGGCCTGGTTCGAGGCGATGGAAGCCTGGCTGCGCGCCTGGTCGGCGCGGGCGCGTGCCGCGGCGAGCGTGTTCTGCTTCACGTCGAAGGCTGACTGGCTGATGAACTTCCTCGCCAGCAGGTCGGCGTGGCGCTCCAACTCTGCCTGGGCGAGGGCGAGCTCGCTCTGCGCCGAGGCGCGCTGCGACACGGCGGACTGCGCGGTGAGGCGCGCATCCTCGGGATCGAGCCGTGCCAGCACCTGGCCGCGGCGCACCCGGGAGCCCGCGTCCACGGTGCGGGCCACGAGCTTGCCGCCGACGCGGAATCCGAGGTCGGTCTCGTGCCGCGCGCGGATCTCGCCCGAGTACACGTCGCGGGTCATCGCGGCGCCGGGGCTGACCACTTGCGAGAGGACCGGGCGAACCAGAGGAGGAACCGGCTCGCGGGCGCCGCAGGCGGCGAGGAGGGGGCCCAGCAGGATGAGGGGGAAGAGTGCTTTCATCGGGATTTCCTCGCGGGAGCCGCCCGCGCCGGCGCGGCTTCGAGCGTGCCGCTCCAGAGCGCGCGCAGCGCCTGCTCGATCTCGCGCTCGTAGTCGAGCTTGATGGGGCGCAGCTCCGGCGTGTCCATCGCCTGGCCGAAGCGCTCGTTGGGATGCAGCAGCTGCCACAGGCCGACGATCATTCCGTAGCTGTGCATGAGGAGGCGGATGCCGCCGCCGGAGCCGAGCGCCAGGTGGCCCTCCAGCGCCGCGCCCGCGGTCGCCACCGTCATCGCCACGCGCGCCTTGAAGGCGACGGCGACCTCGATGGGCATCTCCCGGTCCATCATCCCGAAGCAGCGGCTGGTGAGCGCGAGGCATCCCGGCACGCGAATCAGGTGGTCGCGGGTGACCGCGAAGACCGCGTCGAAGTCGCGCGCCCCGGGCTCGTCGAGGCGTTGCAACAGCCGGGCGAAGAACCCGGCCACGTGGCGCTCGTGGAGCGCCAGCAGCATCTCCTCCTTGCTGGGGAAGTAGAGGTAGACAGTGCCCTTGCCCATGCCCGCGGCCGCGGCGACTTCGGCGACGCTCGCCATGCGGTCGGGGTGCTCGAGGTAGAGCGCCTCGAAGGCGTCGAGGATGGCGTTGGCGCGGACTTCCTTGTCCGCGACGGCGATGGCGCGTTGCTTGAGGACCATTGGGGAAATGACTACGGGTCAGTTGCCGGGGAAGATAGCTGACCGTGGGTCAGTATGTCAAGGCGCGTGGCCCAGTAAT
>JBBQBW010000509.1:0-2751 GCA_038318025.1 Burkholderiales bacterium
AATGCCGAGGCGATCGCCGCCGCGAGCCCGCGGCTCGCCGGCATGATCTTCGGCGCCGGCGACTACCAGCTCGACCTCGGCGTGCTCGAGCCCCGCGGTCCCTTCGATTTCGCCCTCGCCCGCATCGCCAACGCCGCCCGGGCCTACGGGCTCGCCCCGATCGACGCCCCCTATTTCGAGATCGGCAACACCGAGGGGATGCGCGAGGCGGCCCGCCACGCGCAGTCGCTCGGTTACGCGGGCAAGATGGCGATCCATCCCACGCAGGTGGCCATCGCCAATGAGGTGTTCGCGCCAACCGCCGCCCAGATTGCCTGGGCGCGGGAGGTTCTGGGGGCCATGGAGCGCGCCGCGGCCGAAGGCAAGGGAGCGGCCCGCATGAAGGACGGGAACATGATCGACCTCGTCCACATCAAGATCGCGCGCCGGATCATCGCGCCGGGAAAGTGAGGATCGAATGAACCAGCCAGAAGGCAAGACCTATCGCATCGCCCTGGTGGGCGGTGACGGCATCGGCCCCGAGGTCGTCGACGCGGCGGTGGAGGTGCTCGATGCCGCCGCGGCGCAGCATGGCATCGCCCTGCGCTACGAGCGCTACGAAGCCGGCGCGGGGCTCTATCGCCGCACCGGTGAGTCGATCTGCGCTGCCGACATGGAAGCCCTCGGCCGGGCCGACGCGATCCTGCTCGGCGCCTGCGGGCTGCCGGACGTGCGCAAGCCCGACGGCACCGAGCCCGCGCCGCAGATCGACATCCGCGAGCACTACGGCCTCTTCGGCGGGCTGCGGCCGGTGAAGCTGTTTCCCGGCGTACCCACCCCGCTCAAGGCCGCGCGCATCGACATCCTGATCATCCGCGAGAACACCGAGGGCCTCTTCGCCGGGCGCCACGACTCGTTCCAGCCGAGCGACGAGACGGTGAGCGATCGCATGACCATCACGCGCAAGACGAGCGAGAAGCTCTTCGAGCTGGCCTTCGCCCAGGCGCGCGGGCGCAAGCGCAAGCACGGCACGCCGGGCCACGTGACGCTCTTCGACAAGGCGAACGTGCTGCGCAGCAACGCCTTCCTGCGCCGCGTGTTCGACGAGGTGGCCGCGCGCCATCCCGACATCGGCGCCGCGCGCGTGTACATCGATGCGGGCGCGATGATGCTCGTGACCCAGCCCGAGCGCTTCGACGTGGTCGTCACCGAGAACATGTTCGGCGACATCGCCTCGGACCTCGCCGCCGGCATCGTGGGCGGCCTCGGCGTGGCGCCCTCGGGCGACGTGAGTGCCACGAACGCGGTGTTCCAGCCCAGCCACGGCACGGCGCCGGACATCATGGGCAAGGGCATCGCCAACCCGGTGGCCACCATCCTCTCGGCCGCGATGATGCTCGAGTGGCTCGCCGAGCAGCATCGCGACCCGCGCTGCGAGGCGGCGGCGGACGCCATCCGCGCGGCCACCACGGCGGTGCTGGCGAGCGGGCCGCGCACCGCGGACATCGGCGGCAAGGCGCGCACCGTGGAGGTCACCCGGGCCATCACCGCGGCGCTCGAGGAGTCGCGCGTGGGCGCTTAGGGAAGCTCTGAACAAGTCCCGCGCGCGTACCGGTTATCATCGAAACCAGAATCCCAAGGAGGAGTCCATGATCCGTCGCATCGCAGCAGCCCTCATCGCACTGGCCGTCTCGGCCGTCGCGCACGCGCAGTACCCCACCAAGCCGGTTAAGATCATCGTGCCGTTCCCGGCTGGCCAGGCCACCGACCTCGCCGCGCGCATCATCGCCGAAGCCCTTGGCAAGGAATGGGGGCAGCAGGTGGTGGTCGAGAACGTAGGTGGCGGCGCCGGCATTCCCGGCATGGTCACCGCGCGCGGCGCCCCGCCAGACGGCTACACGCTCGCCATGGGCACCAGCGCCGTGATGGTGGTGAACCCCGCCATCATCGAGAAACTGCCCTACGACCCGCTGAACGACTTCACCCTGATCGGGCCCGTGTTTCGCAACCCGCTCATCATCGTCGCCACCGAGAAGTCGCCGTACAGGAGCCTGAAGGACCTGGTCGACGCGGCGAAGAAGGAACCGGGCAAGCTGAACTGGGGCTATCCCGGCGCCGGCACCACGCAACACCTCACCGGCGAGCTGTTCAAGCAGGTGGCGGGGGTGAACATCCAGGGCGTGATGTACAAGGGCAGCGCGCAGACGGTCCAGGACCTGCTTGGCGACCAGATCCAGCTGTCCGTGGACGGCATCGGTCCGAACCTCCCGCACATCAAGTCCGGAAAGCTGCGGGCCCTGGCTTCCACCGGCGAGCACCGCTCCTCGCAGCTCCCGGATGTAGCGACGGTGGCCGAGCAGGGTTATCCCGGCTTCTCCGGCGAGGGCTGGGGCGGCGTCGTGGTGACCAAGGGCGTGCCCATGGAGATCGTGATGAAGGTCTCGAAGGACCTGAACAAGATCATGAAGGACCCGGCGGTGACCGAGCGGTTGCTGCGGGCCGGCCTCGCGATCGACAACATGCCGCGCGACGAGTGGATCGCCTTCGCCAAAAAGACGCACACCACCTGGGGCGATGTGGCGCGCAAGAACAACATCAAGGTGCAGTAAATCGTTGTCGGCCATGCTGCTCACCGAACTCTCCGAGCGCGAGGCCACGGGTCGATCGAAGGAGATCTACGAGGAGATGAAGCGCCTCGGCGCCGTGCCGATGGTGGCGCTCATCTTCCGCCACTTCGCCACGCTTCCGGGCGCGCTCGAATGGGTCTGGGAC
>JBBQBW010000510.1:0-2749 GCA_038318025.1 Burkholderiales bacterium
ACGCAGACGGCGACGGCGGAGGCCGTAATCTCGCCCGCCTCGCTGCAGTTCGGCGGCCAGTCGATGGGCACCACCTCGCCCACGCAGGAAGTGACCGTGACCAACATCGGCTCGGGCACGCTCACCATCAACAGCATCACGGCCTCGGCGCAGTTCGGCCAGACCAACGGCTGCACTACGCTCACCGAAGGCCAGACCTGTACCGTCATGGTCACCTTCACGCCCGCGCCCGCCGCGGGAGCGGTGAACTCGACGGTGGCGGTGAACGGCACGCTCACGGTGGCGAGCAACGGCACCGGTTCGCCCACCACCGCGACGCTCGCCGGCACGGCGGAGAAGTCGCTCATCACGCACTACTATCGCTCCGTGCTGCGCCGCGCCCCTGACGCAGGCGGCAAGGCGTTCTGGGCGAACGAGGCCAGCCGCCTCGCGGGCCTGGGCGCGAACGTGAACGAGACGTGGTTTTCGATGGCGACGTTCTTCTTCTTCAGCCCCGAGTACACCGCGTTCAACCGCAACACCACCGGCTTCGTGACCGACCTCTACACGACGTTCTTCAACCGCGCGCCGGACGCGGGCGGCCTGAATTACTGGGTCGGCCAGATCGACGGCGGCCTGCCGCGCGAGGTGGTACTGGTGTCGTTCATGTTCTCGCCGGAGTTCACCGCGTTCGCGCAGAACATCTTCGGCAACACCGCCGCGCGCGCCGAGGTGGATGTGGTGTTCGACTTCTATCGCGGCATCCTCTCGCGCCTGCCGGACACCGATGGCTTGAACTACTGGGTGGGCCAGTTCCGCGCCGCCCAGTGCCAGGGTGCGAGCGCCGTATACGCCCAGGTGGAGTCGATCTCCAACGCGTTCGTCGGCGGCTCGGAGTACACCTCACGCGGCCGCGCCAACCCGCAGTACGTGGGCGATCTGTACAACGCCTTCCTGCGGCGCGGCGGCGACCTCCAGGGGGTCCAGTTCTGGATCAACGAGCTGAACACCCGCAACCGCAGCCAGGTGCGCCAGTCGTTCATCTCGACGGCCGAGTTCAACGCGCGCGTGAACGCGATCGTGAACCAGGGCTGCTTCCAGTAGCCGTCGCACCGCGGTCCCGGGGGCCCCGCCGCGAGGCGGGGCCTTTTCCTGTTTGGGGCGGGTAAAATGCCGATTCCCCCGCGTTTCCACTCTCAATGCACATCGGGTTCGACATCTCCCAGACCGGCTCGGGCAAGGCCGGCTGCGGCTTCTTCGCGCACCAGCTCGCCCGCGTGCTCCCGGCCCTGGGGGCGGCGCATCGCTGGACGCTCTACCCGAGCTTCGGCGATTTCTGGTTCGACCCGCGCATGGCCCTGGCGCGCGCGCCGGCCGGAGGTCGCATGGGACCGCGGCACGTCTCGCGCGAGGGCGCGGCCTCGTTCTGGAATGCCGCGGATGTGGAGCGCCGCCTCGGCTCGCCCGACGTGGTGCATGCCAACAATTTCTGGTGCCCGGTTGCGATGGAGCGCACGCGCGTGGTCTACACCTGCTACGACCTGGGCTTCCTCGTCGAGCCCGGCTGGACCACCGAGGCGAACCGCGCGGGGTGCTGGGAGGGCGTGTTCCGCGCCTCGCTCGCCGCCGACTGGGTGGTGGCCATCTCGGCCGCGACGCGCACGCATTTCCTCGCCACGTTTCCGCATTACCCCGCCGACCGGGTGCGGGTGATCCATCCCGCCTCGCGTTTCGCCGCCGATGCGCCGCGGCGCCGTCCCGCTTGCCTTGGCGCGATCGCGCCCGGCGGCGACTTCCTCAACGTGGGCACCATCGAGCCGCGCAAGAACCAGCATCGCCTCGCCGAGGCGTACGCGCGTTACCTCGTGCTGGGCGGTGAGGCGCTGCCCCTCGTGCTCGCGGGCGGCAAGGGTTGGCTGATGGAGGGTTTCCGCGAGCACCTGCGCGCACTCGACATCGAGCGTCACGTCGTCATGACCGGCTACGTGGAGGACGACGAGCTTGCCTGGCTGTACGCGAATTGCCGCGCCAACCTCTACCCGTCTCGCTTCGAAGGGTTCGGCCTGCCCGTCCTGGAAGCGATGCAGGCGGGGGCGCCATCGATCGTCTCGAGCGCGGCCTCGCTGCCGGAGGTGGCCGGGGACGCGGCGCTGCTCGTGGCCCCGGAGGACGTCGAGGGCTGGGCGCAGGCGATGCTGCGTGTGACGCGGGATGCGCCGCTGCGCGAGCGCCTCGAGTCCGCGGGGCTCGCGCGGGCGGGCCGCTTCCGCGCCGAGGACAGCGCCGATGCGCTCCTCGCGCTGTACTCCGAAGCCGTCGCATCCCCCAAGCTTTCCGCCACGCTCGCGAGGGCCGCATGAAACGCGCGTTGATCACCGGCATCACCGGCCAGGACGGCTCGTACCTGGCCGAGCTGCTGCTCGACAAGGGCTACGAGGTGTTCGGCTTCGCGCGGCGCGCGAGCTGGGTCAAGCCGCACTGCTCGAGCCACCTCGCCGAGCGCATCGGCATATTCCACGGCGACATGGCCGAGGGCGTGGACATCGCCTCCGCCGTGCAGGAGTCGCAGCCCGACGAGATCTACAACCTCGCCTCGCAGTCGCGCCCCGGCGAGTCGTGGACGCGCGCCCCCGAGACGCTGGTGGTGAACGGCCTGGGGGCGATCCGGCTGTTCGAGGCCGTGCGCCACCACCGGCCCGTGGCGCGCATCTACCACGCCTCGTCCTCGGAGATGTTCGGCCAGGCGCTCGAGTCGCCGCAGAACGAGGAC
>JBBQBW010000511.1:0-2749 GCA_038318025.1 Burkholderiales bacterium
ACGGATGAAACGGATGGACAGGGATATTTCCATTACGGCCACGTTTGCGCGCGGAGATCTTTCTGAAGGCTCAAGAAATCCAAGAATCCGCGTTCATCCGCTCCCATCCGTTTCATCCGTGTTCCAAAGGTTTGACGCAAACGTGAGCCACTGCCAGTGATACACCCCACCGCGATCGTCGACCCCAGGGCGCGGCTCGCCTCGAACGTCACCGTCGGCCCCTACACGGTGATCGACGCCAACGTCGAGGTCGGCGACGGTACCACCATCGGTGCCCACAACATCCTCACGGGCCACACCCGCATCGGCCGCGACAACCGCATCTTCCACTTCTGCTCCATCGGCGAAGCCAACCAGGACAAGAAGTACCAGGGCGAGCCCACACGGGTGCAAATCGGCGACCGCAACACCATCCGCGAATACGTGTCGATCAACCGTGGCACGGTCCAGGAATCGGGCGTGACCCGCATCGCGGACGACAACTGGATCATGGCCTATTGCCACGTCGCCCACGACTGCGTCGTGGGCAGCCACACCGTGTTCGCCAACCACGCCACCCTCGCCGGCCACGTGGAGATCGGCGACTGGACCATCCTCGCCGGCTTCGTCGGCGTGCACCAGTTCGTGAAGGTCGGTGCCCACGTGATGGCCGGCATCTCGAGCGTCTTGACCCAGGACGTGCCGCCATTCCTCACCGTCGCGGGCCACCCCTGCACCCCCCACGGCATCAATTCCGAGGGCCTGCGCCGGCGCGGGTTCACGTCCGAGGACATCGCGGAGTTGAAGCGCGCCTACCGCACGCTCTACAAGTCGGGGCTGACACTCGCCGAGGCGCGATCGGCGCTGCAGTCCCAGGCCGAGGGCCATGCAGCCGTGCGCGCCTTCGTCGCCTTCCTCGACACCGCCACCCGCGGCATCATCCGGTAGGCCCTTGAGAGTCGCCATCGTCGCCGGCGAGGCGTCCGGGGACCTCCTGGGGGCGGCGCTGGTGCGCGCGCTGAAGGCGCGCTGGCCCGATGCGCGGTTCCATGGCATCGCCGGCCCGAAGATGATGGCCGAGGGGGTCGAGAGCCTGCACCCGATCGAGAAGCTCTCGGTGCGCGGCTACGTCGAGGTGCTGAGGAGCCTGAAGGGCATCCTCGCGATCCGCCGCGAGCTGGTGCGCGCGCTGCTGGCCGACCCGCCCGACCTCTACATCGGCGTGGACGCCCCGGACTTCAACTTCGGCATCGAGGCGAAGCTGCGCGCCGCGGGCGTGCGCACGGTGCATTACGTGAGCCCGTCGCTGTGGGCGTGGCGGCCGGAGCGGATCACGAAGATCGCCCGCGCCGTCGACCACATGCTGGTGCTGTTCCCCTTCGAGCGCGAGATCTACGCCCGCGCCGGCGTGCAGGCCACCTTCGTCGGCCACCCGCTCGCCGACTCGATGCCGATGGATCCCGACCGCGAAGGCGCGCGCTCGCAACTGCGGCTCGCAGGCACCCGTCCCGCCGTGGCGCTGCTGCCGGGCAGCCGCGTGAGCGAGCTCGAGCTCCACGCCGACCTCTTCATCGAGACCGCGCGCGCGCTCGCCGCGAAGCGCCCGGAGCTGCGCTTCTTCGTGCCCCTCGCCACCCGCGAGACGCGCGACTACTTCGAGGAGCGGCTCTACGCCCTGGAAGCCCGCGAGTTGCCGATCGAGATGCTGTTCGGCCACGCGCGCCTGGCACTCCACGCCGCCGAGGTGGCGCTGGTGGCGAGCGGCACCGCGACGCTGGAGGCGGCGCTCGCCCGCTGCCCGATGGTGATCACCTACCGCCTGGCGCCGCTCACCTACCGGATGGTGATGAGGAAGTCGCTGCTGCCGTACTTCGGGCTGCCCAACATCCTCGCCGGCGAGTTCATCGTGCCGGAGCTCTTGCAGGCCGACGCGACCCCTGCCAATCTCTGCCAGGCGCTGGGCAACTGGCTCGACCACAGGCAGGCGCGGGAGCAGCTCAAGGAGCGCTTCGCCCGCCTGCACGAGAGCCTCGCCCAGGACCACGACGCGAAGGTGGCCGACGCCCTCGCACCCTACTTCGAGGCTTTCGAGCGCGATGGCGCGACGACCCAGGTACCCGACCACCGCCTCGCTGCTCTGCGGGGTTGACGAGGCCGGCCGCGGGCCGCTCGCCGGCAGCGTCTTCGCCGCCGCGGTGGTGCTCGACCCCGCGCGCCGCATCAACGGGCTGGGGGACTCCAAGACGCTCACCGCCGAGGTGCGCGAGAAGCTCTCCGCGCGCATCCGCGACCGCGCCATCGCCTGGGCCATCGCCGAGGCGAGCGTGGAGGAGATCGACCGCATCAACATCCTGCGGGCGAGCCTGCTCGCCATGCAGCGCGCGGTGGAGGCCCTCGGCATGGATCCGGAGGAGGTCTGCGTCGATGGCAACATGGTGCCCACGGTGCGCTACAAGTGCACCGCCATCGTGAAGGGCGACCAGCTGGTGGCGGCGATCTCGGCGGCCTCGATCCTCGCCAAGGTGGCCCGCGACGCGCAGATGGCCGAGATGGACCAGCGTTACCCCGGCTACGGCTTCGCGAGCCACAAGGGATACTGCACCCCCGAGCACCTGGCCGCGCTGAAGGCCCAGGGCCCCTGCGAGATCCACCGGCGCAGCTTCGAGCCGGTGGGGGTCCTGCTGCGGCAATCCGACCTGCCGTTCTGACGATGAAGGTGGTGGCTTCCCGCGACAATGCCGCCTTCAAGGCCCTGTCGCGCCTCGTCGGG
>JBBQBW010000512.1:0-2734 GCA_038318025.1 Burkholderiales bacterium
CTCCGGAAGGCGATGGGCAATGCCCTTGTGGCAATCGATGCAGGTCTTCTCCTTGCGGGCGAGGGCCGTCGAGTGCTGCGCCGCGGCGCGCTGGCTCTGGCGCGTGAAATCCATCGACTCGAAGTTGTGGCAGTTGCGGCACTCGAGCGAGTCGTTGGCCTTCAGCCGCGCCCACTCGTGCTGGGCGAGCTCGAGCCGCTTGGCGACGAACTTGTCCCGCGTACTGATGGAGCCGAAGAGGTGGCCCCACACCTCCTTCGACGCCTGCATCTTGCGCGCGAGCTTGTCGGTCCACTGGTGGGGCACGTGGCAGTCGGGGCAGGTGGCGCGCACCCCGGAGCGATTGGCGTAGTGGATGGTGGGCTTCAGCTCCGCAAAGACGTTGTCCCTCATCTCGTGGCAGCCGGTGCAGAAGGGCTCTCGGTTGGTCAGCTCCATCGCGGTGTTGAAGCCGCCCCAGAAGATGATGCCGGCGATGAAGCCGCCGAGGGTCAGGAACCCGAGGCTGTAGTACGCGCTCGGGCGCGACATCACTCCCAGCCAGCGGCGCATCCAGCCCCAGACGCGGCGGATCATTTCCGGGCGCCCTTGGCGGGCGCGGGGTCGGGCCGCACGTCGTAGAAATCCTGGAACGTATTCTTCACCGGCGGGCGCAAGTCGGCCTGCGGCACGTGGCAGACGGTGCAGAAGTAGCGCCGCGGCGAGATCTCCTGGCGGATCTGGCCGTCACGGTCCTGGAAGTGGGTCACGCTCACCATCGGCGCCTGGCTCTCCCCCACCCGCGAGCGGCCGTGGCAATCCATGCACTTGTTGAAGCGCAGGTCCACCTGGTAGTTGTCGACCTGGTGCGGGATCACCGGCGGCTGCGCCGGGTGGCTGCGGGCGCGGCGCTGGTCGTCGTTGACGGTCTTGGGCAGCGGGGCGGGCCGCGACTCCTCGGCGAGCGGCGTTGGCCCGCGCAGGGCGTTGGCCATGGCCGAAGGGGCCCCCTGCTGCGCCGCCGCGATGCCGGCCCAGGCGATCAATGTCAGGGCGAATAGGATGCGCTTCATGCCTTCCCCCCGCCCTCGAGCGCCACGATCCGCACCGCGCACTTCTTGAAATCGGTCTGCTTCGAGATCGGGTCGGTGGCGTCGAGCGTCACCTTGTTGATGAGCTGGGAAGCATCGAACCACGGCACGTAGATGAGGCCGCGCGGCGGCTTCACGCGGCCGCGGGTCTCGATTCGGCTCCTACACTCGCCGCGGCGCGAAACCACCTTCACCTCGCTGCCGCGACGCAGCTTCAACGCCGCCGCGTCGTCGGGGTGCATGAACACCACCGCGTTGGGGAAGGCGCGGTAGAGCTCCGGCACGCGCCCGGTCATCGAACCCGAGTGCCAGTGCTCGAGCACGCGCCCGGTGCACAGCCAGTACGGATATTCCTTGTCCGGTTCCTCGGCCGCGGGCTCGTAGGGTGCCGCGATGATGTTGGCGCGGTGGTTCTCGTTGCCGTAGAAATCGAATCCCGAGCCCGCCTTCACATAGGGGTCGGTTCCCTCCTTGAAGCGCCACAGCGTCTCCTTGCCGTTCACCACCGGCCAGCGCAATCCGCGGTTCTGGTGGTAGGTGTCGAAGGGCGCGAGGTCGTGGGCTTTGCCGCGCCCGAACTCCGCATACTCCTCGAAGAGGCCCTTCTGCAAATAGAATCCGAAGGCCTTCGCTTCGTCGTTCTCGTATCCCGCCTCCACCTGGCTCGACGGGAACTTGTCGACGGACCCGTTCTTGAACAGCACGTCATACAACGTCTTGCCGCGGTACTCGGGTTTCTTCGCCACGAGATCCGCCGGCCACACCTCCTCCACCTTGAACCGCTTCGAGAACTCCACCAGCTGCCACAGATCGGAGCGCGACTCGCCCGGCGCCTTCACCAGCTGGTGCCAGAAGTGGGTGCGGCGCTCGGCATTGCCGTAGGAGCCCTCCTTCTCCACCCACATGGCGGTGGGCAGCACCAGGTCCGCGGCCTGGGCCGTGACCGTGGGATACGCGTCGGAGACCACGATGAAGTTGTCGGGATTGCGATAGCCCGGCAGCCCCTCCTGCATCATGTTGGGCCCGGCCTGCATGTTGTTGTTGACCTGGACCCAGTAGAAATTGATCTTGCCGTCCTTCAACAGGCGGTTCTGCAGCACCGCGTGGGCGCCCGGCTTGGGCTCGATGGTGCCGGGGGGAAGCTTCCAGATCTTCTCCGACCGCTCGCGGTGCTTGGGGTTGGTCACCACCATGTCGGCGGGCAGCCGGTGGGAGAACGTGCCGACCTCGCGCGCGGTGCCGCACGCCGAGGGCTGCCCCGTGAGGGAGAACGGCGAGTTGCCCGGGGTGCTGATCTTCCCGGTGAGCAGGTGGATGTTGTAAGCCAGGTTGTTGGCCCACACGCCGCGGGTGTGCTGGTTGAAGCCCATGGTCCAGAACGACATCACCTTCACCTTGGGATCGGCGTAGAGCTCGGCCAGCGCGCGCAGCTTGTCCACCGGAACGCCGGAGAGCTTCGCCACGTATTCGGCGGTGTAGGGCTTCACTTGCTCCCGGTACTCCTCGAAGGTCATCGGCGCCATGTCGCCCGCGGTGGCGACCCCCTTGGCCTTCTTCTCCAGCGCGTGCTCGGGCCGCAGGCCATAGCCGATGTCGACCGTCGCGCGCTTGAACGCGACGTGCTTCGAGACGAAGTCCTGGTTCACCTTGCCGCTCGTGATGAT
>JBBQBW010000513.1:0-2733 GCA_038318025.1 Burkholderiales bacterium
GAGATCACGCTCATCGTCAACACCGTGGAAGAGGACCGGCGCTCGATCCAGGACTCCTGGTCGATCCGCAATTCCGCGCTGCAGAACCGCATCACCTACTACACCACCATCGCCGGCGCCCGCGCCGCATGCCTCGGCATGCGACACTTGCAGGAGCTGCGCCCCTACGACATCCAGTCGCTCCACGCCCTCCTGCCAAAATGCCAAAAATCCCTGTCACCGTTGTAGGCGCGGAGCTCCTTCGCGCCGAGCTGCACCGCCTGAAGACCAGCGACCGCCCGGCGGTGATCATCGCCATCGCGGAGGCGCGCGCCCAGGGCGACATCAGCGAGAACGCCGAATACGAGGCGGCGCGCGAGCGCCAGGGCTTCATCGAGGGCCGGATCATCGAGCTCGAGGCGAAGCTCGCCAACGCGCAGATCATCGACCCGGCGCTGCTGGACGACGATGGCCGCGTGGTCTTCGGCACCACCGTCGAGCTCACCGACACCGAGAACTCCGAGGCGCTCGTCTACCAGATCGTCGGCGAGGACGAGGCCGACATCAAGCTCGGGAAGATCTCCTACTCGTCCCCGATCGCCAAGGCGATCATCGGGAAGTACTCCGGGGACGTCGCGGAGGTCCGGACGCCGGGCGGGGTGAAGGAGTTCGAGATCGTCGACGTCCACTATCGTCCGTAGGCGCGGGCTGCTCGAGGGTGGAGGCGCGCGTGCGCGTGCGTCCCGCCGAGGGACCCTTCGGCCCCACCGGGGTCCACGGGTCGAGCGAGCCGCGGGATTTCTTCCGGCCGCCGGCGCCGGCGCCGTCCTGCAGCACGCGTCGGTTCCTGCCCGCGGCGGGTTTCGCGTCCCGCTCCCCGAAACGGTTGCGGCTCCCGGGGGGCTTGGCATCCCGGTCGACGGGCTTGCGGCGGCCGGCGGCGGGCTTGCCGTCCCGGGCCTCGCGCTTGTCCCGGATCGGAGCGGCCCTGGGCTTGCGCAGCTCCTCCTTCTCCTTCGGGTTCTCGCGGTAGAGGACGTAGATCTTGCCGATCTGTTGCACGCCGTGGGCTTCGAGGCGCTCGCAGAGGGTGCCGAGCCACTCGTCGCGGGCCTTGCGGTCGTCGGTGGTAGCGCGCACCTTGATCAGCTCGTGGGCCCTGAGGGTGCGGTCGATTTCGGCCACCACCTCGTCGGTGAGGCCCTTGTCGCCGATGATGACCAGGGGGGAAAGCTTGTGGGCTTCGGCGCGCAGCTCGCTGCGGCGCTTGGGAGGGAGCGTTTTCATCGTCGCAGTATAAGGAAATCCCGGAGCATCCCCGAATGAGCAAGTCGCACTCGAGCAAGCGGTGGCTCAAGCGCCACGTGAACGACCCCTATGTGCAGAAGTCCAAGCGTGAGGGGTACCGGAGCCGTTCGGCCTACAAGCTGACCGAGATCGACGACCGGGACAAGCTCTTCCGGCCCGGCAGCGTCGTCGTGGACCTGGGTGCGGCTCCCGGGGGCTGGTGCCAGGTGCTCGCCAAACGCATGAACGGCCAGGGACGGATCGTCGCCATCGACCTCCTGGAGATGGAGCCGGTTTCAGGTGTGACCTTCATCCAGGGCGATTTCGCGAGCGCCAGGGGCGTCGCGGCGGTCGAAGCGGCCCTGGACGGAAGGCGCGCCGACCTCGTCCTCTCGGACATGGCGCCCAACATGACCGGCATTCCCATGACCGACCAGGCGCGCCAGATGGAGCTGTCCGAGCTCGCGAGGGATTTCGCGCTGTTGCACCTGAAATTGCACGGCGCGCTGCTGATCAAGATTTTCCAGGGGGCAGGGTATGATGAATTCCATCTCTCGCTGCGCCGCGCGTTCCGGAAAGTGGTGGTCCGCAAGCCCGATGCCTCCCGCGGCGAGAGCGCCGAGCAGTACCTGCTGGCGCGCGGCCTGAAGGAAACGCCAGCCGAGGCGACCGAGAAATAAGAATCGGCCCGCCCCTTGGAATCCCGGGGCACCGCCCGAACTTTGTTACAGTAGCCCGTGTCCATCCCACTGATATCTCGCGCAATTTTCCGCGGAAGGATTTGCCTGTGAACAACACGATTCGCACCATCATGGTCTGGGTGGTCATCGGGATCATCCTCACCATGGTGTTCATGCAGGTCGGCAACCGCCAGTCGAGCGCCAATGTCCTCGACTACTCGACCTTCATGGAAGAGGCCCGCCAGGGCCACATCGCCAAGGTGAAGATGGACAGCACCCGCACCCTGAAGGCGACTTCCCGCGACGGCAAGAATTACACCGTCTACACCCCCGGCATCCAGGATCCCTGGATGGTCGGCGACCTGCTGAAGAACAACGTGACAGTCGAGGCCAAGCCGGAAGAGGAGCCCTCGCTCCTCATGAACATCTTCGTTTCGTGGTTCCCGATGCTGCTGCTGATCGGCGTCTGGATCTTCTTCATGCGCCAGATGCAGGGCGGCGGCCGCGGCGGTGCCTTCTCGTTCGGCAAGAGCCGCGCGCGCATGCTCGACGAGAATCAGAACCAGGTCACCTTCGGCGACGTGGCGGGCGTGGACGAAGCCAAGGAAGAGGTCGCCGAGCTGGTCGACTTCCTGCGCGACCCCTCCAAGTTCCAGAAGCTGGGCGGGCGTATCCCGCGCGGCGTGCTGATGGTCGGCTCGCCGGGCACCGGCAAGACGCTATTGGCGCGCGCCATCGCCGGCGAAGCCAACGCTCCCTTCTTCTCCATCTCCGGATCGGACTTCGT
>JBBQBW010000514.1:0-2733 GCA_038318025.1 Burkholderiales bacterium
GGCAGCATCGCATCCCACCACTCGGAGTTCTTGATGCCGTGGTGGCGCGCGTACTTGGCCACCTGTTAGAACCAGCCGTCGTTCCAGAAGACACAGCTCACCAGGTGCCACTTGCGGCAGGTGATGTAGTCGTCGAATGGAAGCGTGTCGGTGGCGACGATGATCTCCTCCACGTCGAACACCTTCTCATCCTCGTAGACGCCGTAGTTCTTCGGCAGCACGCGGAAGCGGGTGTCGAACTTGAACAGCTCGCGCGACTCGAGCGACTCGAGCTCGGCCCCCTTCAGCATCATCGCCTGGAAGTTGTGCATCTGGTGGATGTTGCTGTCGAGGAGGCTGTGCAGGCCCTTCAGGTGCCCGGTGAGCGTCTCACCCGGGAGCCCGAGTATCAGGTCCGAGACCGAGCGCAGGCCGCGGCCGCGCATGTGGACCTCGAGCGCCTTGTAGGCCTCGAGCTTGATGCTCTCGCGCTTCACCTTGCGCAACACTTCCTCGTCGAGGGATTGCACCGCCTGGTAGAGCACCAGCGCGCCGCTCATCTTCTCCACCGACTTGATGATCCGCTCCGGCTTGTTCTTGCCCGTCGTGGCATCGATGAAGGTGGGCCAGCCGTACTCCTTCTGCATGAGGCCGATGTGCTCGGAGATCCCGATGTCGCGCTCGTACATGCCGTAGTTGGAGTCGGCGATGCGCAGCGTGCCCATGTTCGGCGAATGGCTCTTGATGCGCTTGGCGATATAGGTGATTTCGTCCTTGATCCGGTCGGCCGAGAAGTTGTGGATCTTCGAGTAGTACTTCGTGCCCTGCACGCAGAAGGTGCAGGTGAAGGGGCAGCCGCGGTTGGTCTCGATCATCGGGGCGAGCTTGCCGTCGAAGAACTCATCCTGGATCCCGGTGAGGAAGGGCGACGGGATGTCCTGCACCTCCTTGTGGCGCGGCTTGGTCTCATCGATCGCCGGGTCGCCCTCGGGGTTGCGGAATACCGAGGAGGGCAGGCCCGTGGCGCCGAGGCCCTTGATCGACTTGCCCGCGTCCATGAACGTGCGCACGATGTGGTTGGCGAGGAAATCGCCTTCCCCCAGCGCGTAGACGTCGAGGTGCGGGTACTTGCGCAGGTACGCGAGCTGCCGCTCCGGCTCGATCGAGATGTTGGGCCCGCCCATCACCGTGAGGATGTTGGGGTTGATCGCTTTGGCCGCGCGGAAGAGATAGTGAGACAGCGCCTCGTTCCAGACGTAGTTGCTGAGCATCAGCACATCCGGCGGATCGCGACGCATGGCATCCAGCAGGTTCTCGGCGTAGACGAAGAGGCGCGAGTCGATTTCCTTCGACGGGTCCTCGTGGTCCATCACCGCCTTCATGTAGGCCACGCCCAGCGGCATGCAGTCGTTGGCCAGCACGCCGGAATAGTTGTAGCGAAGGTCGCCCAGGTAGACGCGGACGGTCATGATGTACTCCCCTCTAAAGCTTTCGCCGATTCGCGCGCGGCAGGCTTGCGCTCCTCGGCAGCCAGGAACTTGCGATACCAGTCGATGGTTCGGCGCAGGCCTTCGTCGAGGCCGTGGCGCGGGGACCAGCCGAGGCGCTCCCGCGCCTTGGTGGCATCCAGGTACTGCTCGCGGATTTCCGCCGATGCGATGTTCTGGACCACCGGCCGCAGGTCCGAGCGGCCCATCATCGACAGCACCTTCTCGGTGAGCTCGAGCATCGTGGGCCGCAGCTCGAGGCCGAAGTTGAAGGCCTCGCCCGCGAGCGAACGGTCGGCCACCAGCGCCTCGGCGAGGCGCAGGTAGGCGTCCGCGGCATCCTCGACATAGAGGAAGTCGCGCACGAACTTGCCGTCGCTGCGGATCAGGAATGGCTCGTTGCGAATGGTGGCGGCCACCACCCCGGGAATCAGGCGGCTGAAGTTGAGGTCGCCGCCCCCGAAGAGATTGCCGCAACGCACCACCACGGCCCCCAGGCCGTAGGTGCGCGCGTACATCGTGGTGATGAGGTCGGTGCAGCTCTTCGAGACGTCGTAGGGAAACAGCCCCCGCAACGGGTGGTCCTCGACGTACGGCAGGTGGTCCGAATTGCCGTAGGCCTTGTCGGAGGAAGCCACCAGCACCTGCTTCACGCCGGTCTGGCGCGCCGCCTCGAGCAGCATCCAGGTGCCGCGGACGTTCGCCTCGAGGGTGCCGACCGGGTCGTGCTTGGCGACGCCCACCAGGGTCTGCGCTCCGAGGTGGAACGCGGTGTCGATCTCGTATTCCGCGAACGCGCGGCGCACCACGCCCTCGTCGGTGAGCGAGCCGCGCACGGTGTTGATGCGGTCGATCCAGCCGTCGGTGACCAGGCGGCTGCGGGGCGCTCCATCGCGGACCAGGGCGACCACGTTGGCGCCGCGCTGTACCAACTCAGGCACCACCCAGCTGCCGAGCAGGCCCGTCGCCCCCGTCACCAGGACGGGGCGGCCCTTCCAGAAGTTAGCGGTCATTCCCCCGCCGCCGCTTCGAGTTGCACGGGGGCGGGCACCGGACGCCGCGCGACCCACGGCGGGGGCTCGCTGCCGACGCAGAGCTTTTCCAGCTCCTGCTGGTCCTTGCTGGTATCCATGGACTTCCAGAAACCCTGGTGCTGGTTCACGTAGAGCAGGCCTCGGCGCGCGAACTCCGGCAGCACTTCCTGCTCGAGGTTGTTGCCCTTCCACTCGAGCAGCGCCCGACGCTCGAAGACGAAGAAGCCGGCGTT
>JBBQBW010000515.1:0-2720 GCA_038318025.1 Burkholderiales bacterium
GTGGGCATGGTCGGCGCTTTCCTGGTGTCGTTGCTGCGCTACATCATTTGCGGCGTGTGCGCCGCTTGGAAGGCGGGACAGGCCGGCGCCTCAAGTGCTTCATTTTATTCCATTTTGTGGGTTTGCGGCAGTGCGGCGCGAACCGTTTGGTGCAATGCACCAAAATACCCTTGACACTCCGCCCCGCGCTTCCTAGAATGGAATTGTTGCGGCGCACCATACCTGCCGCAGGCACACCGAAAGCAGAGCCCAAATGACCCCCGCGAACCCCCTTTCCGAAATCAGCCGCGCCGCCGTCGACGCCGCCTCGCGCCTCACCCGCATCTCGTTCGACAGCACCGAGCGCGCGATCAACGTCCAGATGGAATACGCCAAGGGCGCCCTCGCCCAGGCCACCCTCACCGCCCAGGCCGTGAGCCAGGCCAAGGACGTGCAGGAGCTGCTGTCCCTTCGCACCCGCATCGCCGAGAATACCCTCGAGAACGTCATGGGCTACTCGCGCAGCCTCTACGAAGTCATGTCCAGCGCCTCGGCCGAATACTCGCGCCTCTCCGAGGAGCGCATGGCCAAGTTCCAGCAGGCCGTCACCGAAACCGTCGAGCAGGCCGCCCGTTCGGCCCCCGGCGCCGGTGGCGATGTCGCCGCCGCCGCGATCAAGTCCTCGCTCGCCGCCACCACGGCCGCCTTCGACAGCTACACCAAGGCCGCCAAGCACATGGCGAGCTTCACCGACGCGGGCGTCAAGGCTGCACAGTCCCGCGCGAAGAAATAAGGCGCTGCCCGCCGCCTCCCACGAATTCAAGTCTCCTCCTCCTTTATCGCTGTACCGGATAAAGGTTCTAACCCCAGGCTCAAACCTGGGGTTTTTTTTGGTACGGTCGCCTCGGGATGGTAAAAAGTCGAATGAAGAAAAAAATCGCGCTCGTCACGGGCGGGGTCGGCGGCATCGGCACCGCGATCTGCCAGCAGCTCGCCGACGATGGGCACTTCGTCGTCGCCAACTACGCCATCGCCGGCTCCGAGGAGCGCTGGAAGAAGGCGATGGAGGCGGCGGGCCTCAACGGCAGCGCCACGGCGCTCGCCTTCGGCGACGTCTCCGACTTCACCGCCATGGGCGACATGGTGGCCGCCATCGAGCGCGAGCACGGCCCTATCGACATCCTGGTGAACTGCGCCGGCATCACGCGCGACTCGACCTTCCGCAAGATGACGCCGGAGCAGTGGCGCGCGGTGATGTCGACCAACCTGGACAGCGTCTTCAACGTGACCCGCCACGTGATCGACGGGATGATGGAGCGCGGCTGGGGCCGCGTCATCAACATCTCCTCGGTGAACGCGGTGCGCGGCCAGTTCGGCCAGACCAACTACGCTGCCGCCAAGGCCGGCATCCTCGGCTTCACCAAGTCGCTCGCGCAGGAAGTGGTGCGCAAGGGCGTCACGGTGAACGCCGTCTCCCCCGGCTACGTTCAGACCGACATGGTGATGGCGATCCGCGAGGATGTGCGCCAGAAGATCGTGGCGGAGATCCCCGCGGGGCGCCTCGCGATGCCGGTGGAGATCGCCGATGCCGTGGTGTTCCTCGCCTCCGACAAGGCCGCCTACATCACCGGGACCAACCTCTCGGTGAACGGCGGCCTGCACATGTACGCCTGACGCCTCAGGCGGGAACGGGCTGCAGCACCATGCGGGCCGGCCACTCGTAACTCCCGGCGCGAGTGCCCGAAGCGAGCGTGAATCGATAGGTGACCGTCGCCTCGGTCGCGTGCTGCGACATCGGCAGGTGGATCGCGGCGTTGCCGTCCCGGATTTGAAGCCCGTGCCCCAGGACCCGGGCCTCGCCCGACACGACCTGGCCGGGCGCCACGTGAACCTCGAGGCGATAATCGCAGTTGGTGCGGATGCCGAAGCGGAGGGCATCCGCGACCTCGACATAGCCGCGCCGCGCGTCTTCCTCGGAAATCCGCAGCCGGTCGACCTGGTGGCGGACATCGAATTGAACGCGCGGCATCACGGTGGCGCCCACGCGAACCTTCGTGCGATCCGACGCATCGGCCGCCGCGCTGAGCGCGAGCAGCGCCGCCAACGACGCCAAGCCCGCCACAAGTCTTCTGGTCTTCATTCCCGGCGCTCCGCCCGCCGGCGAAAGTGCCGCGGCCCATGACGTGAGAATGCCGTCGGGCGCTGCGCTTGCTCATCGGGGCTTGCGCCCGGGGCATAGGCGAAATACCCGTGCCCGCCTTGGGGAAACCCCTAGGACCACCCGGAGCGCCCCTCGCCGTCGGGTTTTTGGCGGGGGTCCCTACGGGATCACCTGATGGGCGGCACGACGGGTCGACGGCATTCTGGGTGCTCAACCTGGAGGAGCCCATGCTAACGACCCTGATCATCGTGCTGCTCGCCGCCGTGGCCATGCTCGGGTGGCGTACCCTCGCGTCGCGCGTGCCGCAACCCGCCCCCGCACGCTCCCGTCCCGCGCCTTCTTCGCACCGGGCCGCGGCGCCCCAGCCTTCCGCCAGGCCCGTCGCCCGCGCTGGCGTCCCGGCCGCCAACGCTGCGGCGTTCAGCCCGAAGCCCGAACCCAGGACTGGCGCATCGCGCGATCGCATGCGGGATCGCTACCTCGCCGCGCGGTTTCCCACCATCTTCCGCGCCTGCGCCGAGCTGCGCGACATCGACCGTGTGATCAAGACCGCCCGCCTTTTCTTCGAGGAGGATCGCCT
>JBBQBW010000516.1:0-2714 GCA_038318025.1 Burkholderiales bacterium
GTCAGAACAAGCAGGCACCGCGCGTTCGGGGTCAGACTCCGAGCGCCCGTCAGGTTTGCGCGCTGGGAGTCTGACCCCGAACGCCGCGGGAAAACCTGTTCTGACCCCACTAATTTCGGGTTCGGGAGCGCATCTCCGCGAGGGCAGAGGTGGGCAGCGCGGCGGACGCTCCGGCGCCAGCGCGCAGGGTGGCCACGCCGACCACGCGGCCGAAATTGTCGAAGATGGCGCCGCCGCTGCCGGTGGCGGAGATGGGCATCGAGACCTCGAGCATGCGGCCCGACGGCGTCGAGGTGATCTTCTTCACGGTGCCCTGCGTCAACGCCATGTCGCCCTTGTCGTTCGCGCCGAGGGCGTGGATGGTGTCACCGGCCTGGGGTTCTTCGGCCGCCACCACCAGCGACTTGAGCGTCACGCCAGGCACCGAGAGCTTGCACAGTCCCAGGGTTTCGTCGGTGATGAGCAGGTTGGCCGAGTGGGATTCGGCGCCGAGCTTCACCACCAGTTGGGTGCCGGCCACCACGCCTTCGCATGTGGTCACCATCGCGCCCTGCTCGACGGCGAGCGCGAGGCCCACCGGCGTCATCCGCCCCGACATGTCGTAGCTCATCACGCGGCCAACGGAAGGCAGGGCCATGGTGAGGATCTCCGCGGAGGTGCGCGGCTTGAGCGGCGCGGGCGGCACGATCGGCGCCACCGTCTTTGGCGCGTCCGCCATGCGTTGCTCGGGAACCGGAGTCGAGCGGAAGGTGAAGAACGCGCCGATCGCCACGATCACCAGCGCCCCCACGATCGGCAGCCACGGCAGCTTGCGGGTCGCCGTGGACGCCTCCTCGTCGCCGCCCAGGTCCAGGTCCGGCGCGCCCGCCTGCTCCTTCGCGGCTTCCTTCTCGGCCGCGGTCACCAGCGACGCGTCGTAGGCCGCGCGCCGGTCGGGGCTTAGCAGGATCTCTTGCGCCTGGGCGATCAACGCCTGGTGGGTCGGGTCCGGCGGCACTGCGCGCTCGGCGGCGGCCAAGGCCTTCTGGTACGCGCGGCCCAGGTCGATGGAATTGGCATCCCGCGAAACGCCCAGGATTTCATACAGCGACTTCTTCCGGGTAGCCATGGGCGCATCATACAAATAATCGGGTCCGAGCAGGTTTTTCGCGCTGCGCTTGGGGGTCAGACTCCCAAGCACGGGATCGGGGGCGCGTTGGGAGTCTGACCCCTAAGCGACGAGGGCGCGGCCGCGGCGCTCGTCGACGGCCGCGAGCACGATGAGCGCGAGCACGAAGAAGCCGCCGGTGAGGAGGATGGCGAGGCGGTGGTTGCCGCCGGTGATCCAGGTGACCGCGCCGTAGGTGAGCGGACCCAGGATGGCGGCGAGGCGCGTGGCGACACCCCAGAGCCCGAAGAACTCGGCGCTGCGCCCCGCAGGGGAAAGGTAAGCCACGAGCGCCCGCCCCGCCGACTGGCTGGACCCCATGCACAGCCCGGCGAGGTTGGCCGCGATCCAGAAGGTCGACTGCTCCTTCGAGAGGTACGACACCGTCACCATCGCGAGCCACCCCACCAGCGTGATCCGCAGCGCCCACACCTTGCCGATTCGGTCCTGCACGTAACCGAAGCCGAATGCGCCGATCGCCGCAGTGATGTTCACCACCAGGATCAGCATGATCGTGTCCTGGGTCTTGAACCCCATCACCTGCTCGGCGTAGATGGCGGCCAACGCGATGACGGTGGCCACCCCCGCCTGGTAGAAGACGCCGCACAGGAA
Organism: Burkholderiales bacterium; assembly: GCA_038318025.1. Lineage (GTDB taxonomy): Bacteria > Pseudomonadota > Gammaproteobacteria > Burkholderiales > Usitatibacteraceae > Usitatibacter. The sequence continues at coordinate 1,760 of JBBQBW010000516.1, forward strand.
GAGGAGGAGCAGGTCGCGATACTGCCGCGCCGAGTGGAACGTCTGGGCCAGCCGCGCCAGCGCGCTCGAGGGCGCCACCGCAACGGACGCACCAGCGCTCGCCCCCCGCTCCTTCAACCAGAGAAAGGTGGGAGTCGCCGCGAGTCCGAAGATCACTGCCGTGATGATCATCGTCCCCGGCACCGCCGCTCCCGTGGTCGAGCCGCGTGACTGCGCCGTCATCACCCATGCGAGACAGATGCCCAGCGCCAGCAGCCCGCCGAGATAGCCGAGGCTCCATCCCCAGCCGGACACCTTGCCCAAGGCCTCGGGCCGCGCCAGCTCGGGAAGAAAGGCCGCGCACAGGTTCTCGCCGATCGCATAGGCGAAGTTCGAGATCACGATGAAGATCACGGCCCACGTCACCATTCCGGGCTCGGTCCATGCGAGCGCCGCGGTGCCGGCGATGCACGCCACCGTGGTGGCCGCGAGTGCCTTCTTCTTCGAGCCGTGCCCGTCGGCCCACGCGCCGACCAGGGGCCCCGCGATCATCACCATCGCGTAGGAAACGGAAAGCGCCGCGGTCCACGCGAAGGTGGCCCACGGCGCATTGCCCGCCACGCCGGAGACGAAGTACGCCGCGAACACGGCGGTGAGGACGACGGTGGTGTAGCCCGAGTTGGCGAAGTCGTACATCGCCCAGGCGAATACCTCGCGGCGCGCGACGCCGGGGTTGAGCTCCGGGCGCTGGGCGGTCAAGAAGACAATCTCATCGCGCCAGCGTCGGCGTGGTCATCGCCGCCAGCAGCGCCTGCGCCTCCTCCAGCGGTCGATCGCGCCCGGCGCGAAGGTCCTCGAGCGTGAGCGGCACCGGCACGTCGGGGATCACCCCGGTCCCTTCGATGCGCCGCCCGCTCGCCGTCACGAATCCCACCTCGCTGTACGCGAGCTCCGCCCCGCCCGGCACGCGCGCGTA
>JBBQBW010000517.1:0-2713 GCA_038318025.1 Burkholderiales bacterium
TTGATGGTGTGGCCCGCAGCGATGCCGCGCTTGCCGACGATGGGGACAGCGTGCAGGGCCAGAACCTCGGCATCGGCCTCGAACTTCCCCGACAGCTCGTGGGTCTCGTCGCGGTTGAAGCGCGCGCGGAAACTTTTTCCCGCTCCGAGCGCGTGGGCCTCGGCGGCGAGCGCCGGGTCGAAGAAGACCCCGAGCACGCAGCCTTCGACGCCGGCCTCGTGGAAAGCCTTGAGGATATGGACGGTGTTGCCGCGCCCGCCGCCACCAGGATTGTCGGCGACGTCGGCGAAGAGGAGCGCCGGCTTCGCGGCGTCGCCGCCGCAGGCCAGCGCCTGCTGCGTTGCCGCCTCGATCGAGGTGAGGCGCGGGGTGTAGCGCTTGCGGTCGTCCCAGGTCTTCGCCGCGACGTCGCGGGCGAGCGCCTCGGCCAACTTCGCGTCGCCGCGCGTGGTGACGATGACACACATGCCGTTCTTCACCGAGTCGCCGAGCGAGAAGCCGCTCACCACCGAGACGTTCATCACGCGATCGTCCAGCTTCGACTGTCCGTACGCGATGATGTCCGCGTAGGGGCCACTCTTGGTGTTCTGCGCCACCGACGGCGGGATGAACGGCAGCTTCACGAAGGCGGCGGTGGCCGGGGTGCCGCCCAGCATCTCGCGCAGCAGGTCGGCGCACTCGGCGCCGCGCTCGGCCATGTCGACGTGGGGGTTGGTGCGGTAGGCCACCAGCACGCTCGCGTTGTCGACCATGCGCTGCGACACGTTGGCGTGCAGGTCCAGGGTCGCGAGGATCGGGACCCCGGGGCCGACGATGGCGCGCACCCGCTCGAGGATGGCGCCCTCGGGATCAGGCTCGACGGTGGCGCTGCCGCCGCCGTGCAGCGACAGGAACACGCCATCCACGGGCAGGAGCTTGCGCAGGCGCTCGTCGTGCTCGCGCAGCACCTCGTCGAAGAACGGCTGGTCGGTAGGTCCCGAGGCGCCGACCATCGCGCACATGAGGGGCAGCGGCGTCCAGGCGCCAGTGGCCTCCATGCGCTCGACGAAGCCGGTGAGAGTGACCGGGGCGCGCGGATGCTCGCCCTTCCAGTCGGCCGCGAGCTCCTCGCCCTTGGCGATGAAGTTGGAGGCGAATTCCTCGCGCGTGGCCACCGGGGAGTGGCTGTTGGACTCGATCATGAAACCACCGACCGCGATACGGGGACTTGGCATGGGAGCTGTGCAAGAATGGGAGGGGTGCATCCATTCTAAGGCCAACAATGTTCCGCACAATCGCCGCCACGCTGCTGGCGCTCGCCGCCACCGCCGTTCCCGCGCAGAACCTCACGCTCGGCACCAAGCTCGAGCTGAACACGCTCGACCCGCACTTCTTCGCCTCCTTCCCCACCAATTCGTCGATGCAGTATTTCTTCGACAAGCTGGTGGATTACGGCGACAAGCTCGAGATCCGGCCGATGCTCGCTACCTCGTGGAAGCTGGTGGACAACCTCACCTGGGAGTTGAAGCTGCGCTCCGAGGTCACGTTCCACGACGGCTCCCCCTTCACCGCCGACGACGTGATCTTCACCCTCGAGCGCGTGCCCAACGTGCCGAATTCGCCCAACTCGTTCGCGCAATTCACGCGCGGCATCGAGTCGATGAGAAAGGTCGACGACCACACGATCGTGGTGAAGACCAAGGCGCCGAACCCGCAGCTGCTGTCCGACTTCGCCAACATCTTCATCGTCTCGGCGAAGGCGGCGAAGGGCGCCACCACGGCCGACTTCAACTCCGGCAAGGCGGTGGTCGGCACCGGGCCCTACCGGCTGGTGAAGTTCGTCTCCGGCGAGTTGCTCGAGGTGGAGCGCCACGACAAGTACTGGGCCGGCAAGCCCGCGTGGGGCAAGGTCACCGAGCGCATCATCGCCAAGGACCCGAGCCGCTTGGCCTCGCTGCTGGCGGGCCAGGTGGATGCCATCGACGCGGTGCCGATCGCCGACCTGGAGCGCCTCAAGAAGGACGGCAAGTATTCGCTCTTCCGCGGTCCGGCGGCGATCGTCCACTACGTGGCGCTGGATTCGGCACGTGACGTGTCGCCGTTCGTGACCGCCAAGGACGGCAAGCCGCTCGCCACCAACCCGCTCAAGGACCCGCGCGTGAGGAAGGCCCTGTCGCTCGCCATCAACCGCGACCTCATCGCCAAGCGCGTGATGGAAGGCAGCGCAACGCCCGCGAGCCAGATGCTGCCGCCGGCTTATCCGTCGGGCAGCAAATCGTTGAAGCCCGATCCGTTCGACACCGCGAAGGCCCAGGCGCTGCTGAAGGAGGCGGGCTGGAGCGAAGGTTTCCGCATCGTGCTGCACGCCACCGGCGACCGCTATCCCAACGACTCCGCCGTGGCCCAGGCGATCGCCCAGATGTGGACGCGCATCGGCCTCAAGGCCGAGGTCGAGGTGCTGCCAGGATCGGTGTTCTTCACCCGCGCCTCCAAGCAGGAGTTCAGCGCCTTCGCCGCCCAGTACGGCGCCGAGGACTCGATGAACAGCCTGCGGGCGCTCGTCGCCACCTCCGATTCCTCGCGCGGCTACGGCACCGCCAACCGCACCCGCTACTCGAACCCGGTGGTGGACAGCCTCCTCACCGAGGCCCTCACCACCATGGACGACGAGCTGCGCCAGGCCAAGCTCGAGCGGGCGATCAACTTCGCCATGGCCGACCAGCCGCTGATCCCG
>JBBQBW010000518.1:0-2708 GCA_038318025.1 Burkholderiales bacterium
TGATCTGGATGCCCATCGCCTTGGAGAAGTCGTGGATGCCGAACACCACGTGCTTCACGGTGGGGTATTGCATCAGCTCCGGCGCGATCTTGAGCGACTTGGGGTGCTCGATGATCGGCTGGATGGTTATGCGCTGGTTCACGCCCACCAGCACCGCCGAGAGGTCGCGGATCTCAGGGGCCCCGTAGGCCTCGCCCGCCTTGGCGAGCATCACCGCGTCGAAGCTATCGGGGAGGTCGCGCACCAGCTGCAGGTCGAGCTCGTAGTCCTCGGTGCGGAACGGGTTGATCCGCACCGCCACCTGAACCCCCTTGCGGCGCGGCAGCTGCGGCAGCTCGCGGCGCAGCAGCTCGCGGCTCATCTCCTTCTGCCGGCAGCCATCCTCCAGGTCGAAGAGGAGGGTGTGCGCGGTGCAGCTCCACGCGTGCTTGCGGAAGCGCTGGGCGGCCTGCTCCACGTCCTCGTAGATCCCCAGCGACGGCGCGTACTTGACCGGCGGGTAGTAGAACTGCACGCCCGGCCAGTAGTCGCCGAGGAAGTCGGCCTGGGTGGCGCGGTGCGGTGCGGCGGCGGGCAGGGCGTTCATGGACGGCTTCGCGGGGCGGGGAGGCGGCTCAACCTAGCACCCCATGCTGCGCTGCGTCAAAGCGTGGGTTTTCCCGGATGCTGGCGGCGCGGGCGACATGCTATAACTCGGCGATCCCCGAGGAGGAGAAAAAACCATGTCGACGATCGAATCGGTGCTCCAGGAAACCCGCCTCTTCCCGCCCCCGGAGGCGTTCGTGAAGCAGGCCAACATCTCCTGCATGGCCGCGTACCGCGCGATGTGCGCCGAGGTGGAGACCGACCTCGAGGGCTTCTGGTCTGCCAGCTCGCCAACGCTCTGAGAGCGTGAACAAGCCCGGCCGCAAGGGGGAACGGCTCGCGAGCCTGTTCCTCCTCGGCTGCCTGCTCTTCAACTTCCCGCTGCTGGGCCTGTTCAACGTCGGGGCCACGGTCCTCGGCGTGCCCGTCATGTACGCCTACCTGTTTGGCGCCTGGGCGCTGTTGATCGCGCTCGTGGCGCTGGTGATGGAACGCCCGGACTGACCGCGTCGATGCTCCAGGGCTGGGTCATCATTATCGCGTCGTTCGGGTACATCGGGCTGCTGTTCGCGATCGCCTGGTACGCCGACAAGCGCGCGCTGGCGGGCCGCTCGGTGATCGCCAACCCGGTCATCTACAGCCTCTCGCTCGCGGTCTACGCCACGGCGTGGACCTTTTACGGCAGCGTCGGCCGCGCCGCGGGCGACGGCGTGGGCTTCCTGCCGATCTACATCGGCCCCACGCTCATGATCCTGCTGTGGTGGTTCGTGCTGCGCAAGATGATCCGCGTGAGCAAGGTGAACCGCATCACCTCGCTCGCCGACTTCATCGCCTCGCGTTACGGCAAGAGCGCGCTCCTTGGCGGGCTGGTGACGATCATCGCCGTAATCGGCATCCTGCCGTACATCTCGCTGCAGCTGAAGGCGGTGTCGTCGAGCTTCCAGATCCTGCTGCAGTACCCGGGCATCGTGATGCCGCAGAAGGTGGGGGCGGTCGAGATCATGCAGGACACGCCGTTCTATGTGGCGCTGTTCATGGCGCTCTTCACCATCGCCTTCGGCACCCGGGCGCTGGACGTGAGCGAGAGGCACGAGGGCATGGTCGCCGCGATCGCCTTCGAGGGCGTGGTGAAGCTGGTCGCGTTCATGGCCGTGGGCCTCTACGTGACCTTCGGCGTCTTCGACGGCGCCGGCGACATCTTCCGCCGCGCGGGCGAGCGTCCCGACCTCGCCCGGCTGATGGCCCCCTTCGGCGCCACCGGCGTGGATTACGCGAGCTGGGTCTGGCTAACGGTGCTCTCGATGCTCGCCATCCTCTTCCTGCCACGGCAATTCCAGGTCGCGGTGATCGAGAACGTCGACGAGAAGCACCTGAAGAAGGCGGTGTGGCTGTTTCCGCTCTACATGCTCGCCATCAACCTGTTCGTCCTGCCGATCGCATTCGGCGGGCGGCTCGCGTTCCCGGATGGCGACGTCGACGCGGACACTTTCGTGCTCACGCTGCCGATGGCGTTCCAGCAGGAAGGCCTGGCGCTCTTCGTCTTCATCGGCGGGCTCTCCGCCGCCACCGGCATGGTGATCGTCGAGACCATCGCGCTCGCGACGATGGTGTGCAACGACCTGGTGATGCCGGTGCTGCTGCGGTGGAAGTGGCTGAACCTCGCGCGCCGCCACGATTTCACCGCCCTCCTCCTCGACATCCGGCGCGGGGCGATCATCGCCATCCTGCTGCTGGGGTACTTCTATTTCCGCATCGCGGGCGAGGCCTACGCGCTCGTCTCCATCGGCCTCATCTCGTTCGCCGCCGTCGCCCAGTTCGCGCCCGCGGCGATCGGCGGCCTCTACTGGAAGGGGGGCACGCGCCTGGGGGCGCTCGCGGGGCTTTCGGCGGGCTTCGCGGTGTGGCTCTACACGCTGCTGCTGCCCGCCTTCGCGCGCTCGGGCTGGTTGCCGGGCGGGTTCGTCGAAAGCGGCCCCTTCGGCATCGAGCTGTTGCGCCCCGGCGCGCTGTTCGGCCTCGCCGGGCTCGACTCGATCACGCACGCGATGGTCTGGAGCATGATCGCCAACGTCGGCGCCTACGTCGGCGTCTCGCTGCTGGGCCGCCAGAGCGCCGTCGAGTTG
>JBBQBW010000519.1:0-2690 GCA_038318025.1 Burkholderiales bacterium
CCGTGGGGCGGCTTGAAGAACGTCCACTGGTCGCCCTCGAAGTCGATGGCGAGCGTGTAGGGCAGCATCGCCAGGGGCTCGTGGCCGAGGCCGTGCACCAGCTCGATCCAGAGGTCGGTGTAGCAGTTGGTCTCCGGCCACACGCGGCCCTCGCCGTGGAGCGCGTGGGGCTGGTAGGTAGCGGGATCGAGCGGCGCGATGCGCAGCTCGCGAGCCTCAGACGGCCAGCACATCGCGCACTTCCCGGGGCCACGCGGCGAGCTTGAGCCCGTGGGTCTTGAAGAGGGCCAGCGCGATGCGCTCGAGGCCAAAGCCCACGCACGCGCTGTGGGCCACGGCGCCATCGGCGGTGCGGATGTCGAAGGCCACGCCGAAATGGTCGAGGTGGTAGTTGGCCGAGCCGATGGCGGTGGGTTTCTCCGTGGAGCAGATCGGCACGACGAACTCGTACTTGAGGTTCTGCTCGACCTGGATCGCCTTCTGGAGCTTGCCACCGCGGCCGAAGAAGGGGTCGTTGGCGACCACGCGCTCGGTTTTCAAGCCCACGGACTCGAAGATCTCCTGGCCCTTCTCGAGCCAATAGCCGCGATGCTCCATCGCCTCGTCGGGAGTGCCGAGGCGCACGAACTCGTGCATGCGGAAGATCTGCATGCGCGCCGGATCGTCGCTGGGCTCGTGGCGGAAGGCGAAGCCCTGCAGGTCGACGCGCCGCCCGCCGTCCGGCAGTGTCCCGGTGGCGGTGGGGTAGAGCGGATAACAGATCGCCGGCGCCAGCATCACCTCGGCGGGCACCAGGTCGCGGCTCCAGTCGGAGCCCTCCTCGAACTTGCCGATCATGGCGCGGTGCTCGTGATCGGTGCCGGTGAAGGTGTGCACCGAGCCCATCAGGTCGGGGAAGTTGTGGATGTGGTCGATCTTCGCGTAGTGCGCGCGGTTGAAGATCGGCGGGAAGCGCATCACTTCGGGGGAGAGTGCCGCGCCCTCGCGTGTCACCAGCGCATCGAAGCGCTCGATCACGCGTTCGAAGTCGCCGCCGCGCGCCCACAGGCCGCGCACGCCCATGGAGACGAGGAGGCCTTCGGCGACAAGCTGCTCACGGAAGCCGCGATACGCGGAATCGGCCGGTTCGGAGTAGAGGGTGGTGTCGACATCGGCGGAGGGCATCACGCACATGTTCAGGCCTCCCGCAGGCCGACGTGCATGGTGGCGTTCTGGCCGAGGATGCGGTCGTTGTTCACCATCAGCGCGGCCCCCGTCGCGTCGCGCAAGTGGCGACCGAGCGAGAGCTTCGAGTCGTTGCGATAGCCCTGGATGCCGCAGATCAGCATCGCGCGCTGCACGATCTCGATCACCATCTCGGAGGCGGTCAGCTTGAGGTTATTCACGCGGATCGCGAAGGCGAAGCCGCTGAAACCCTCGGGATCGTTGGCTTCGAGGAGGCGTTGGTAGTCCTGCAGCGTCGCCTGCACCGTGCCCTTCATCGTGTTCAGCACCAGGTCGGCCTCGGCGAGGCGCGTGGCGGAGATCGGCGTGACCCCGGGGTTCTTGCGCGCCTCGGCGCGAACCGCCTGGCGCGCGCGGAAGAGCGCGTCGTGGGCGAGCCCGGTCCATAGCGACGCCCACACGATGTGGGCGGTGGGATGCTGGGTGCGCGAGTGGATCTCGGCATAGGGTGCGGTGAAGATCTGCGCCGCGTTGCCGATCGATTTCAGCTCGAAGCCCGGGCTGCAGGTGCCGCGGAAGCCGAGGGTGTTCCATTCGCAGAGCCGGCGCAGCAGGCAATCCTCCTTGCGCACCAGCACCAGCACCTGGTCGCTCTTGGCCGCCTCCTCCGACTTGCGGCAGGTGACGAGGATCGCATCGGCCTGCTCGCCGTAGGAGATCACCGGCGCCTGCTTCTCGAGGATGAAATGGTCGTCCACCACGCGCACTGCGCAAATGGAGGAGCGCACGTCGCCGCCGATGCCGAGCTCGGTGGTGGCCGAGGCGAGCAGGCGCTGGTGGTTTGAGATCTCGCGCGCGTAGTCGCGGAAGAACGGGGTCTCGAGGCCGTGGTGCACGATGCAGGCCACTTGTATCTGGTGCATGGCGAAGATCATCGCCGTGGAGGCGCAATAGCGGCCCAGCGTCTCGCAGAGTGCCGCGACCTGGCCGATGGCGAGGCCCATGCCGCCGAACTCCGGGGGCACGTAGCAGGAGAGGAGCTTCTCGGAGCGCAGCGCCTCGAACGCCTCGATCGGGAAGCGCGCGTCGCGGTCCACCGCCTCGGCGGCGGGGGCGATCACGTCGCGCCCGATGCCGTGGACGCGCTCCAGCAGCGCTGCGAAGTCCGAAGCGGGGAGGGGGGCCGGGCCGATGCCGCGCGCGGCCACGCTCACGGGGCCACTCTTGCCGACTGGGGCTGCGCGCCGTCCACCGGCACCGCCGGGCCCTTCAGCTCCTCGATGGCTTCCGACAGCGAACGCAGGCTGCCGAAGGTCTTGCGCCCGAGCATCCGGTCGGTGAACTCACAGTCGAAATGGTCCTCGAGGGCGAGCATCAGGTTCACCGTGGACAGCGAGGTGAGGCCGGCCTGGTAGAGGTCGGAATCGAGGTCGAGGGTCGCGGCGTCCACGAGGAGGCGACCGTTCTCGGCGACGATCGCGCGAATCTGCTCTGGGTACATGGGGCACTTCTCCATAAGGGACCAA
>JBBQBW010000520.1:0-2689 GCA_038318025.1 Burkholderiales bacterium
AAAACAATGAACCTATCCCGCTTCTTCATCGACCGGCCGATCCTCGCCGGCGTGCTGTCCATGCTGATCTTCCTGGCCGGCGCCATCGCGATCCCCAACCTGCCGATCTCGGAATACCCGGAGGTGGTGCCGCCGACCGTCGTCGTGCGCGCGAACTACCCGGGCGCCAACCCGAAGGTGATCGCCGAGACGGTCGCGACCCCCATCGAGGAAGCCATCAACGGCGTCGAGGGCATGCTCTACATGGGCAGCCAGGCGACGACCGATGGCCTCATGACCCTCACCGTCACCTTCAAGCTCGGCACCGATCCCGACCGCGCGCAGCAGTTGGTGCAGAACCGCGTGGCCCAGGCCGAGGCGCGGCTGCCCGAGGAGGTGCGGCGCCTGGGCGTCACCACCATCAAGAGCTCGCCCGACTTGACGATGGTCGTGCACCTGGTCTCGCCCAACAACCGGTACGACATGACGTACCTGCGCAACTACGCGCTGCTGCACGTGAAGGACCGCCTCGCGCGCATCGACGGCGTGGGCAACGTGAACCTGTTCGGCTCGGGTGATTACTCGATGCGCGTGTGGCTCGACCCGCAGAAGGTGGCCGAGCGCAACCTCTCGGCTTCCGACATCGTGCGTGCGATCCGCGAGCAGAACGTCCAGGCGGCCGCCGGCATCGTGGGCGCGTCCCCCTCGGTGCCCGGCATCGACGTGCAGCTCTCGATCAACGCCCAGGGGCGCCTCGCCAACGAGGAAGAATTCGGCGACATCATCGTGAAGGCCGACGGCACCGGTGCCGTCACGCGCTTGCGGGACGTGGCCCGCATCGAGCTCGGCGCCGCCCAGTACGCACTGCGCTCGCTCCTCGACAACAAGGACGCCGTCGCGGTGCCCATATTCGCCGCCCCCGGCTCCAACGCGATCTCGATCTCCGACAACGTGCGCGCCACGATGAAGGAGATCCAGCAGACGATGCCCGAAGGCGTCTCCTACGAAATCGTCTACGACCCCACGCAGTTCGTGCGCGCGTCCATCAAGTCCGTCGTCTCGACCCTCTTCGAGGCCGTAGCACTCGTGGTCCTCGTGGTGATCCTTTTCCTGCAGACCTGGCGGGCCTCGATCATCCCGCTCATCGCCGTGCCCGTCTCCGTGGTTGGCACTTTCGCGGTGCTGTACCTGTTCGGCTTCTCGATCAACGCGTTGTCGCTCTTCGGATTGGTGCTAGCCATCGGTATCGTGGTCGACGACGCGATCGTGGTGGTGGAGAACGTCGAACGCAACATCGAGGCGGGCAAGACGCCGCTCGAGGCCACCTACCAGGCGATGCGCGAAGTGACGGGGCCGATCATCGCCATCGCCCTCGTGCTGGTCGCCGTGTTCGTGCCGCTCGCCTTCATCAGCGGGCTCTCGGGCCAGTTCTACAAGCAGTTCGCGCTGACCATCGCCATCTCGACGGTGATCTCGGCGATCAACTCGCTCACCCTCTCGCCGGCGCTCGCGGCCCTCCTGCTGAAAGGCCACGGCGAGCCCAAGGATGCGCTAACGCGCGGCATGGACCGCATTTTCGGCCGCTTCTTCGCCGCGTTCAACCGCGTCTTCCGGCGCGGCTCGGAGAAGTACGGCGCGGGCCTGAGTCGCGCGCTCGGGCGCCGCACGCTGCTGCTGGTCGTCTACGGCGCCCTGGTCTTCGCCACCGCGGGGCTCTTCAAGGCGGTTCCCGGCGGCTTCGTCCCCGGCCAGGACAAGCAATACCTGATCGGCTTCGCCCAGCTTCCCGATGGCGCCTCCCTCGACCGCACCGAGGACGTGATCCGGCGCATGAGCGACGTGATGCTGAAGCACCCTGGCGTCGAGCACGCCATCGCCTTCCCGGGCCTGTCGATCAACGGCTTCACCAACAGCTCCAACTCGGGAATCGTGTTCGCCGCGCTGAAGCCCTTCGACCAGCGACGCTCCAAGGACCTCTCCGGGCCCGCCATCGCGGGCGCCCTGAATGGCGAGTTCCAGAAGATCCAGGACGGCTTCGTCGTGATCTTCCCGCCGCCGCCGGTGGCGGGGCTGGGCACCACCGGCGGCTTCAAGCTGCAGGTCGAGGACCGCGCGTCGCTCGGCTACGAGGCCCTGGATGCGGCGACCCAGGCATTCCTCGCCAAGGCCTACCAGGCGCCGGAGCTCGCGGGGCTCTTCTCGAGCTTTCAGGTGAACGTGCCGCAGCTCTACGCCGACGTCGACCGCACGCGCGCACGCCAGTTGGGGGTGCCCGTGACCGAGATTTTCGACACGATGCAGATCTACCTCGGCAGCCTGTACGTGAACGACTTCAACAAGTTCGGGCGCACGTACTCGGTGCGGGTCCAGGCGGATGCCGAGTTCCGCGCGCGCGCCGAGGACGTGGGGCAACTCAAGGTGCGCTCGACCCGCGGCGAGATGGTGCCGCTGTCGTCGCTGCTCGCGGTGAAGAACAGCTTCGGCCCGGAGCGCGCCATGCGCTACAACGGCTTCCTCTCGGCGGACATCAACGGACGCGCCGCCCCGGGCTTCTCGTCGGGCGAGGCGCAGGAGGTGGTGGAGAAGATCGCCGCCGAGACGCTGCCCCCGGGAATCGAGTACGAGTGGACCGAGCTCACCTACCAGGAGATCCTCGCCGGCAACTCCGCCACCTGGGTGTTCCCCCTCGCCATCCTGCTCGTGTTCCTGG
>JBBQBW010000521.1:0-2684 GCA_038318025.1 Burkholderiales bacterium
ACAGAGGATGTCATGACGGTAGAGGCTTCGGCACAGTTCGCTAACCACGGAAGGTCACACCCGATCCGCCATCTGCCGCTTCCTCCGTGAACCTCTGCGCCCCTCCGTGTCCTCTGGGGTGGGGTTCAAGCCGCGAATGAAAAACCCCGCCGAGGCGGGGTTCCTTCCGGACCGCCGTCAGGCCTGGGCGGGGGCGAGGGCGCGCACGAACGCCGGGGGCGCAGGCGTGCCGGCCGACTGGGTGAGGATCTCGAACCCGTCCTCGGTCGCGAGCACGGTGTGCTCCCACTGCGCCGAGAGCGAGTGATCGGCGGTGACGATGGTCCAGCCGTCGGCGAGCTGCCGGATGTCGCGCTTGCCGGCGTTGATCATCGGCTCGATGGTGAAGGTCATGCCGCGCTCCAGCCGCGGGCCCTGGCCGGGACGCCCGTAATGCAGGATCTGGGGCTCCTCGTGGAAGCGCTCACCGATGCCGTGGCCGCAGAACTCGCGCACCACGCTGAAGCCCTGGGCCTCGGCGTGGCGCTGGACGGCGTGGCCGATGTCGCCCAGGCAGGCGCCCGGGCGCACGCGCTCGATGCCCTTCCACATGCACTCGTAGGTGATCTCGCACAGGCGCCGGGCCTGCACCGAGGGCTCGCCCACGTAGTACATGCGGCTGGTGTCGCCGTGGAAGCCCTCCTTGATGACGGTGACATCGATATTGACGATGTCGCCGTGGCGCAGCACCTTGTTGCCGGGCACTCCGTGGCAGACCTGGTGGTTCACCGAGGTGCAGATCGACTTGGGATAGGGGCGGTGCCCGGGCGGCGCGTAGTTGAGGCACGCCGGGATCGCCTGCTGCACCTTCACGATGTAGTCGTGGCAGAGTTGGTCGAGCGTGCCCGTGGACACCCCCGGCCTCACGTGGGGGGCGATGTAGTCCAGGACTTCGGAGGCGAGGCGGCCGGCCTCGCGCATCAGCTCGATCTCGGCGGGATTCTTGACGGTGTGTGCCACGGGTTCGGGGGCCATTGGGGTGTTTCTCAGCGGCAATTATAGCGTCTGGGTACCTGCTTGGGCCGCGCCGCCCGCCGCCAGTTCCGATCGCGCTACCGGTTTGAAAACAAGACCTTTTCAGGCTATAATCTTGGGCTACCTCAGGGAATGGTCCCGGGGGTAAATCCACACCCTGCCAATGGCTAAGGTCCCGGTTCCCACCGGGCGCGCGGCGGGGGAGGCCCAACCTTACCAAGGAGCTTCAAGAATGTCCGTTACCATGCGCCAGATGCTGGAAGCCGGGGTGCACTTCGGCCACCAGACGCGCTACTGGAACCCCAAGATGTCCCCGTACATCTTCGGCGCGCGCAACAAGATCCACATCATCAACCTCGAGAAGAGCCTTCCGATGTACCAGGAAGCGCTCAAGTTCGTCCGCCAGCTCACCTCGAACAAGGGGCAGATCCTGTTCGTGGGCACCAAGCGCCAGGCGCGCGAGATCGTCAAGGAAGAGGCGCAGCGTGCCGGCGCCCCCTATGTCGACTACCGGTGGCTGGGCGGCATGCTCACCAACTTCAAGACCGTCAAGGGCTCGATCAAGCGCCTGAAGGACATGGACGCGATGGTGGCCGACGGCTCCATGGAGCGCCTGTCCAAGAAGGAGCAGCTGATGAACACGCGCGAGCGCGACAAGCTCGAGCGCTCGCTGGGCGGCATCAAGGACATGGGCGGCATCCCCGATGCGCTATTCGTGATCGACGTGGGCTTCCACAAGATCGCGGTCACCGAGGCGCGCACGCTGGGCATCCCCATCGTCGGCATCGTGGACTCCAACAACTCGCTCGACGGCATCGACTACGTGATCCCGGGCAACGACGACTCGACGCGCGCGATCCGGCTCTACGCCCGGGGTGTCGCCGACGCGATCCTCGAGGGCCGCAGCCAGGTCATCAGCGAGATGGTGGCGCAGCCGACCGAGGACTTCGTCGAGGTCGAGGAAGCCGAGAAGCAATAACGGCGCCGCAGGCCCGACGGAAAAAGGGGCGCTCGTGCCCCTTTTTCGTAGCACTGCCGCGCAGCGTGTCATCCCCGCGAAGGCGGGGACCCAATGAGGCACCCGCCTTCGCGGGCGCGACAGGAAATGAGGCACCCGCCTTCGCGGGTGCGACAGGAAATGAGGCACCCGCCTTCGCGGGCGCGACAGGAAATGAGGCACCCGCCTTCGCGGGTGCGACAGGAGTGGAAATGGCTGACATCACCGCTGGAATGGTCAAGGAACTGCGCGAGCTCACCGGGCTCGGCATGATGGAATGCAAGAAGGCGCTCGAGGAAGCGCAGGGCGACCTGAAGAAGGCCGAGGAGCTGCTGCGCATCAAGAGCGGCGCCAAGGCGAGCAAGGCCGCCTCGCGCGTGGCCGCCGACGGCGCCGTGTCGACGTGGCACTCGCCCGACGCAAAGGTGGGCGCCCTGGTCGAGGTGAACGCCGAGACCGACTTCGTGGCGAAGAACCCCGACTTCACGCAGTTCGGCGCGGCGCTCGCGGAGCTCGTGGCCAAGGACAAGCCCGCGGACGTGGCGGCCCTGTCCAATCTCAGGATCGGCGGCGAGACCGTGGAAGCGGCGCGCCAGAAGCTGGTGCAGAAGATCGGCGAGAACATCACCGTGCGCCGCTTCGAGCGCATCGAGGCCGGCGGCAAGCTCACGCA
>JBBQBW010000522.1:0-2684 GCA_038318025.1 Burkholderiales bacterium
AGGTCGGAATCCGACACGCATTGCAGCAGGCCCGCGGCGCCCACGGCCACCGCGATCACCGGCTCCGGGCCGAGGCCGGGGCCCAGCTCCTGCAGCATCTCGGCCATGTCCGGCAGCTCGAGGCCGACGCCGCCGTGATCAGTGGGGATCAACGCGCCGACGCAACCCAGGTCGGCGAGCTCCATCCAGTGCGCGCGATCGTAGCCGGGACGCTTTCCGCGCAGCGCGCGCGCACGGCCGCGGCCACCATGGCGCGCCACGAAACTGCGGATGCTGTCGCGCAGGAGCGCTCGGTGGTCGTCGGCGGACACTAGTCCTCGATCACGTACTTGGCCTCGGCCTGGCGGACCGCGCCCAGGCCGACCCACTCGTTGAATTGGGCGGGCGGCACGAGGTCGCGCCCGATCATCGGCTCCGTGGTGCCGGTATCGCGGATGGCTTCGAGCGTGCGCTGCATCGCGCGCGCGGCGGCCAGCACCAGCGAGGTCGGATAGATCGCGAGCGGCACGCCCAGCGCCTGCAGCTGCGCCGGCACGATCATCGGCATCGTGAGGCTCTCGGCATTGAGATAGGCCACCTTGCCGGGGGCGCGGCGGATCACTTCCTCGGCGCCGTTGCGGTCGTAGGGGCCCAGCACCATCAGCAGGTCGGCGCCCGCTTCCTGGTAGCGCGCCAGGCGCTCTATGGCGGCATCGAGGCCCTCGCCCTGCATCGCGTCGGTGCGCGCGATGACCAGCAGGTTCTCGTCGGTGCGCGCGTCGACCGCGGCTTTGATCTTCCCCACCATCGACGAGATCGGGACGATGCGCTTGCCGGGCATCGAGCCGCACTTCTTCGGCAGCTCCTGGTCCTCGAGCTGCAATGCGGCGATGCCGGCGCGCTCGAGGCCGCGCACGGTGCGCATCACGTTGATGGCGTTGCCATAGCCGGTGTCGGCATCGGCGATCACCGGCAGCGTGGTGGTATCGGTGATGGCCTCGAGCCGCGCGGCGATTTCGGCGAAGCTGAGCAGCCCGATGTCGGGCTTGCCGAAGGTGCCCTCGATCGCGTAGCCCGACACGTAAACCGCTTCGAAGCCCGCGAGCTCGATAAGGCGCGCTCCAAGGCCATCGCCGGTGCCCGGGGCGACCACGATGGAAGCGGGCTGGTGCAGCCGGGCGGCGAACGCGGCGCGTTTCTGGGCGGTGGTGAAGATGGGGGACTCCCGGATGGAATGCGCATCGTGGAAGCTGTGCGCAATCTTGTCAACAATTATGTTCATCATGGTACATTGGCAGTTGAGCTAATGAGGGTTGAGTATGCAAGTCATTGATTCCGTAGAACACACCGCCCTCGAAGCGGTTATCGAGGCGTTGCGGCGGCGGATCTGCAGCGGGGCCTTGAAGCCCGGCACCGCTCTCGGCGAGATCGCGCTCGCCGAGGAGTTCGGCGTCTCCCGGGTGCGCATCCGCGACGCCCTCCTCGCCCTGCAGCAGCGCGGGCTGGTGGAGCGGCAGAAAAACCGCAGCGCCGTAGTGGCGCGCCTGGATTTGAAAGGGGTGTTCGAGATCCTCGCGATCCGGGAAAACCTCGAGGGGATGGTGGTACGGCTCGCCACCGAGAACCGCCCCGGCGAGCACTGGCAGTACCTGGTCGAGCTCTTCGACGGCCCGATGGCGCGCTACGCCGAGGACGGCAACTTCGAGGCCTACCTCGCCGAGATGGAGAAATTCCGCGCCGATCTCACGGTCGCCGCGGACAACAGCATCCTCGACGAGATGCTCACCATGCTTCGCGACCGCACGCGCAACATCGTCGATCGCACGACGATGCTGCCGGGGCGCATCCAGCAGGGCCTGAAGGAGCTGCAGCTGGTGGTGGCCGCGATGCGCCGCGGCGATGGTGCCGAGGCCGAGCGCCTGCGCCGCGAGAACATCCGCAGCCAGCGCGCCTTCGTCCAGCGTTACGAGAACTTCCTGCTGTGATGTTTCCGCCGCCTCCGGTCATCGCGACCGAGGTGTTCGCACGCTTGCCCGAGAGCTTCCGGCGCAAGGGGCGCTGCGCCTGGGGCGACGCGAACAACGGCAGGCGCGACACGGATTGTTTCCTCGAAGGTCCGGTGTTCGACCGCGCCGGCAACCTCTATGTGACCGACATTCCCTACGGGCGCATCTTCCGCGTTGATCCCGTGGGGCGTTTCGAGCTGGTGGCCGAGTACGACGGCCAGCCCAACGGGATGAAGATCCATCGCGACGGGCGCATCTTCATCACCGACTACCGGCGCGGCATCCTCACCCTCGACCCCGCGAGCGGGAAGGTGAGCGATTTCCTGGTAACGCGGCATAGCGAGTCGTTCAAGGGCGTGAACGACCTCTACTTCGCCGACAACGGGGATCTCTACTTCACCGACCAGGGCCAGACCGGGCTGCAGGATCCGACCGGGCGGGTGTACCGCTGGACCCTCTCCCCGGCCCTCCCCCAAGGGGGAGGGAGAACATCGCCCCCTCCCCTGGGAGGGCAAGGGAGAACATTTCCCCCTCCCTTGGGAGGGGGCCAGGGGGAGGGTCAATTCCTCCGACACCTGCTCCACATACCTGCGCAATATCGGCGACAGGTACGCATCCACCACCGTCGTATCCCCGCGCGACACCATCTTCATCAGCGGGCTCACCACGTGCGACGCGGAGACCTGCTCGAATCCCACC
>JBBQBW010000523.1:0-2668 GCA_038318025.1 Burkholderiales bacterium
GCACCACGCTCATCTGCCCGGCAGGAACGGGGCGCGCCTCGAGGTTCACCAGCGCCTGCCGCACCGCATCGCGCGCCATCTCCTCGAGGATCTCGTCGGTGAAGTAGCCGTAGCCGAAACGCCCGCCGGCGCCCTGGTGGCCCTGCTCGCGCCGGCCGTCCTGCTCGGCGATGACGGTGATGGCCAAGTGGACCAGCGGACGCACGTCCGCCCCCATGCCGCCATCGGCGCGGGCGACGAGCACGACGTCGTACTCCCCCGAGAGCCGGCCGATGACCTGCTTCACGCGGGGATCCACCCGACGGGCGTACTTCTCCAGGCGCTCCAGCAGCTCCACCTTCTTCGCGTCGTCGAACTGGGACACCGGGTCGATCGGCGCATAGAGGGCATGCCCGGCGCGGACCACGGCCGCGTGGGGCTGCTCCCTTCCCCCGTCGGCCGCGATCGCCCGCGTGACGTTGGCCGCGGCCTGCAAAGCGTCGACATTGATGTCGTCCGAGTAGGCAAATGCCGTCTTCTCCCCCGAAACGACGCGAACTCCCACACCTTGGTCGATCGAAAACGTGCCCGACTTCACCTGACCTTCTTCGAGGGTCCACCCCTCCGAGCGGTTGTATTGGAAGTAGAGATCCGCATCATCCGCCTGGTGAGCCAGGATGGTTCCGAAGACCTTCTGGGTCGCGATCTCGTCGATGCCCGCCGGGGCGAGCAGGGTCGCCGTGGCGATATCGAGCATGGAGGGTCCGGGTTGGGTCACTTGGGAGCTTTCTGTGTATGCGATTTTCAATTCAACACCTGCGAAACCCGCCTGATTTGCGTGCATCTGCGTTTATCTGCGGCTAAAGCCCTACCAACTCCGCACCGTCTTGTGGGTTAGCGCTGGCAGGCTACGGCGAATCTTCTGTTGATAGGTGGGGTTGACCCCCGCCACCACAACCCCCGAGCCCCGCGGCAGGCGGTCCAGCACCACCCCCCAGGGATCCACGACCATCGTATGACCGTGGGTTTCGCGACCGTTCACGTGGTAGCCGCCCTGGGCCGGGGCGACCACGTAGGCCAGGTTCTCGATTGCCCGGGCCCGCACCAGCGTATCCCAATGGGCCTTGCCGGTCGTTTCGGTGAAAGCCGACGGGACGAAGATGAGATCCACCTCCCCCATGGCGCGGTAGAGCTCCGGGAAGCGCAGGTCGTAGCAGATCGAGATCCCGAGCTTGCCGTAGGGCGAATCGACGGTGCAAATCCCCTGGCCGGGCTCGATGGTGCGCGACTCGGCGTAGCGCTCCTCACCCATCTCGAAGCCGAACAGGTGGATCTTGTCGTAGCGCGCCACCCGCTCGCCCTTCTGGTCGTAGACCAGGCACGAGTTGCGCACCTTTTCGGGATCGGCGCACTCCAGGGGAACGGAGCCGCCCACGATCCACACCTTGTGCCGGCGCGCCGTTTCGGCGAGGAAACTCTGGATCGGCCCGTCACCGTCGCGCTCCCGGGCGGCGACCTTGTCGGTGTCCTTCATCCCCATGATGGCGAAGTACTCCGGTAGCGCGATGATGCGTGCCCCGGTGGCGGCCGCCAGCTCGATCAGGCGCCCGGCCTCCTGCAGGTTGGCGCCCACCTTCGGTCCCGAGGCCATCTGGATCGCGGCCACCCGGAACATCGACTGGGTCGACGAGAACGACTCGCGCAGCGCCTCCGGAGTGGTGGAGTTCTTGGTGATGATCATGGGGTTACGGCGTCGCGGCCTTGGGGACGGATGCGGCTTCGGGGCCCGCCGCGGCGGCGGATCGCGCCGGCGGCGCGGAGGTCCGCGCCACCTGCGGATTATCCCATGACCCTGTCACCTGGTACTCGTACGCCACCACCTTGCCGAGGGGGTTTTTCAGCAGCTTGGAGACCAGCAGCGTGGACAGCCCCAGCACCGGGGTGCCGATGAGGGTGGCCGCAAGCGCCATGCTCTCCCCCACCTCCGGGACCACGCGAACCGTGAGGGACTGGGTCTCCTGGGGCAGCGACACCTCGCCCGAGAGGCTCACGAAGGCCGACGGGCCGCTGATCTCGAAGTTATCGGTGAGCAGCACGCCGCGCGCGAGCTTCACGTCGCCCTCGATCTTCTCGAAGGCGAAGCCCTCGTTGAAGACGTCGCGGAAGTCGAAGGTGGCCCGCCGCGGCAGCGACTGCAGCGACAGCAGCCCGAGGAGCTTGCCCGCGCCGGGCTCGATCTTCGAGAACTGGCCGCGGCGCGCCTCGACCTTGAAGGCCCCGGAGAGGATCGCGGCGGCGAAGTCATTGGGATACCCCGGCCACACCAGCGTGCCCTCCAGCTGCCCGGTGCCGCGCCGCATGTATTCGCCCCAGCCGAACTGGCCGAAGAGGCCGTTCAGGTTCTCCACGTCGACCTTCACCGCGAGGGTGGTGAGGCCGCCCGCGCCGGTGCGGCGCCACACGCCGCTCGACTTCATCTGCGAATGCTCGTTGCCGATATCGAGCCGGTCGATGCGCCACTCCTCGCCAGCATGCTTCGCATCGAGCTCGAGCCTGCCGAGCCAGCGGCCGTGGAGCTCGAAGCGCTCCGCCACCACGTCCAGGGCCGGCAGGTCGCCGCGCTCGCCCTCGGGCGAGCGCGCATCGGCCTCCTTCACGCCCGGCGCGGTTTCATCCAGGGCGAGGCGCT
>JBBQBW010000524.1:0-2662 GCA_038318025.1 Burkholderiales bacterium
CGTTGGTGAGGATCATGCGCTTGGCCCAGCCCTCGCCCACCAGCCAGGGCAGGTTCTGGGTGCCGCAGCCCGCCGGCAGCAGGCCCACGGCCGGCTCGGGCAGCGCCATCTTCGCGTGCGACTCGGCGACGCGGATGTCACAGGCCAGCGTGCATTCGAGCCCCCCCGCCCATGGCGTAGCCGTTGATGGCGACAAGGGTCACGAACCGCGCGTTCATCAGGGCATCGAAGGCGGAGCCGAAACAGGCGATGAAGTGGCGGGCGAACACCTTGTCGCCCTGGAAGTTCTTCAGGTCCGCCCCGGCGGAGAAGAACTTCTCCCCCGCGCCGGTGAGCACCGCGGCGTAGATCGAGCGGTCGGCCTCGAGCGACCGCACCAGCTCCTCGAGCGTGCGCAGGTCTTCGGGGGTCCAGGTGTTGGCCGGTGGGTTGTCGAGGGTGATGACGGCGGTGTGGCCGCGGATTTCGTGCCGGATCATCGGGGATCAGCCCTTCATGTACTGGAGGATCACGCTGGAGAAATCCTTGCCGCCGTGGCCGTCGACCGAGTGCTTCTGGTAGATCTGCTGCGCGAGCGCTCCCAGCATCACCGGCTGTTGCGCCGACTTGGCGGCGTCGGTGACGAGGGTGAGGTCCTTCAACATCAGGTCGACCCCGAAGCCGCCGGTGTAGTTGCGCGCGGCGGGCGCGTTCTCCAGCACGCCGGGATAGGGGTTGTAGGTGTCGGAGCTCCAGCAGCGCCCGCTCGAGGTGTTGACGATGGACGCGAACACCTTCGGATCCATGCCCAGCTTCGCGGCGAGGGTCATGCCCTCGGAGGTCGCGATCATCTCGATGGCCAGCATCATGTTGTTGCAGATCTTGGCGACCTGGCCGTTGCCGATCGCGCCGCAGTGGACCACGTTCTTGCCCATGGACTGCAGGATTGGGCGGGCGCGCTCGAAATCCGCCGTGTCCCCGCCCACCATGAAGGTGAGGGTGCCGGCTTCGGCACCGGCGACGCCGCCGGACACCGGCGCATCCACCATCGGACACTGCTTCGCCTTCGCGTCCATCGCCACTTCGCGGGCAGTAAGGGGGTCGATGGTGGAGCAATCCACCAGCAGCGTCCCGGGGGCGATGCCGGCGAGGATGCCGTATTCGCCGCCGTAGGCCGAACGCACGTGGGGCGAGGAAGGGAGCATCGTCACCAGCATGTCCACGCCGCGCGCGCAATCGATGGCGGAGGTGGCGGCCTCGACGCCCTTTTCCATCGCCAGGCGCTTGACGGGCTCGGACATCACGTCGTGCAGCCGCAGCTCGTGGCCCGCCTTCAGCAGGTTGCGCGCCATCGGGGCGCCCATGTGCCCGAGGCCGATGAATCCGATCTTCATTGCTCCCTCTCTCCTGGGAGAGGGTTGGGGAGAGGGTCGTTTCTCATTGCTCCCTCTCCCTTGGGAGAGGGTAGTCTCCCATTGCTCCCTCTCCCTTGGGAGAGGGTTGGGGAGAGGGTAGTCTCCCATTGCTCCCCCTCCCTTGGGAGAGGGTTGGGGAGAGGGTAGTCTCCCATTGCTCCCTCTCCCTTGGGAGAGGGTTGGGGAGAGGGTCGCTTTTTCATTTGATGGCGATGGTGGTGTGGATGCCGCTGCTCGTCACCGCGTCGTCGAACCAGCGCGAAGTGACGGTCTTCACCTGGGTGTAGAACTGCACCGCCTGCTTGCCGTAGGGACCGAGGTCGCCCAACTTGGAACCGCGCGAGCCGGTGAACGAGAAGTAGGGCACCGGGACCGGAATCGGCACGTTGATGCCCACCTGGCCCACGTCGATCTCGTTCTGGAACTTGCGCGCCGCAGCACCCGATTGGGTGAAGAGCCCGGTGCCGTTGCCATAGGGGTTGGCGTTCACGAGCGCGATCGCCTCATCGAGGGTATCCACGCTCACCAGCACCAGCACCGGGCCGAAGATCTCTTCCTTGTAGATCACGTGCTCCGGCTTCACGCCCGAAAACACCGTGGGGCCGATGAAGTTGCCGCTGTCGTAGCCCGCCACCTTGGGGTTGCGCCCGTCGAGCTCGAGCCTGGCGCCTTCCTTCACGCCCTGCTCGATGTAGCCCTCGATGCGCTTCTTCGCCTGCTTCGAAATCACCGGCCCCAGGTCGGCGCCGGCCTCGTGGCCCGCATTGACCTTGAGGCTCTTCGCCTTGGCGACGATGTCGGGGATCCACTCGTTGGCCTTGCCCACCAGCACCGCGACGGAGGTGGCCATGCAGCGTTGCCCCGCGGCGCCGAACCCGGCCCCCACCAGCGCGTTGAGCGAGTGTTCCTTGTTCGCGTCCGCCATCACCACCGCGTGGTTCTTGGCGCCCATCATGCATTGGGCCCGCTTGCCGTGGTCGCTCGCGAGCTTGTAGACGTGCTCGCCCACCTGGCAGGAGCCGACAAAGGAAACGGCCTTCACGCTGGGGTGGCTGCAAAGGGCGTCGACCGCTTCCTTGCCGCCGTGGACCACGTTGAGCACGCCCGGTGGCACGCCCGCCTCGAGGGCCAGCTCCGCCAGCGCCATGGTGGTCATCGGGTCCTGTTCCGAGGGCTTAAGCACGAACGTGTTGCCGGTGACGATCGCCATCGGGAACATCCACAGCGGGATCATCGCCGGGAAGTTGAAGGGGGTGATGCCGACGCAG
>JBBQBW010000525.1:0-2658 GCA_038318025.1 Burkholderiales bacterium
GACGTGAAGAACCTGTTGCAGTCGCTGTATGCCCTCACCTCGATGGCCGAGCGCCGCGCCGACGACGAATATGGGGCGCTCCTGCAGCGCCAGTTGCCGCAGCTCACGCGCCGGCTCCACGCCACGCTGGAGAAGCTGCGCTCGCCGGAGATCCCGGCTGCCGAGCGGCCGGTGATGGCCCGCGAGTGGTGGGCGGAAACGCAGCGACGGCTCGCCGATTCGGGCATCCACCTCGAGGCCACACTCTCCGGCGACTGCGAGGTGCCGGGGACGCTCTTCGACAGCTTCGTCGAGAACACGCTCGAGAACGCGCGCGCGAAAGCCTCGCGCGAACCCGGCATCGCCATCGCGCTCGACTTCCTGTGCGACGGCGAACGGGTGAGCGTGAAGGTGAGCGATACCGGCAGCCGCGTCCCGGAGAGGGCCGAGGCGCGGCTCTTCCGCGAGCCGGTGGAGCGCGGCGGGGGCCTGGGCATCGGGCTCTTCCACACGGCGCGCATGGCGCGCCAGGCCGGCTACCGCATCGAGCTCGCCGAGAACCGCGAGGACCGCGTGAGCTTCACCCTCGAGCGCGAAGCGGCGGGCTCAGCGCTCAAGGGCTGACAGCGTTTCCTCGAGCCCTTCGCGCCACGGCCCGAGGTGCGCGCCGAAGGTCGCCTTCAGCAACGCGTTCGACAGCACCGAGTTCGCGGGGCGCCGCGCCGGGGTCGGGAACTCGCTCGAGGGGATCGCGATGAGGCGCGGCGGGACGAGGCTCCCGCCGCTGCGCGCGCGACGCAGCTCGAAGATCGCCCGCGCGAACCCGTGCCACGTGGTCTCGCCCGCGGCGGTGAAGTGATAGAGGCCCGAGGCGGACGCGGCGCGTGCCACCCCCGCCTCGTCGAGCGGCCGTTCGCCGCCACCCAGCATCGCCACCACGCCTCGGGCGATCTGGCAGCTGGAGGTCGGTGCCCCGCGCTGGTCGTCGACCACGCGCAGCTCCGGACGCGTTTCGGCGAGCTTCAACATCGTGAGCAGGAAATTGCGCCCGTGGGGTCCGTACACCCAGCTGGTGCGCAATACCAGGTGCTCGCCCCCCGCGGCCGCCACCGCCTGCTCGCCGGCGAGCTTGCTCGCGCCGTAGGCGTTCAGCGGCGCCGTGGGATCGCCCTCGACGTAGGCAGTGTGCTTGGTGCCATCGAACACGTAATCGGTGGAGAAGTGGACCAGGAGGGCGCCGGCGCGGCGCGCTTCCGCGGCGAGGACGCCCGGCGCCACGCCGTTCACCGCATGGGCGAGGTCGGGCTCGGTCTGCGCGCGGTCCACCGCCGTATATGCGGCGGCATTCAGGATCACGCGCGGCCGGATCTCGCGCACCCGCGCTGCGATCGCCCCGGGATCCGCCAGGTCGAGTGCCGCGCGATCGAGGCACACCGCATCGGCCCGGCCCTCGAGCGCGCGCGCGAGCTCGGTGCCGACCTGCCCACCGGCCCCGGTCACCAGCACGCGCATCACGGGTAGGTCTCGGCGTCGGCGAGCCGCAAGCCCGCCGCGTCCCGGGGTTTCAGCAGCGGCTCGCCCTCGAACGGCCACTCGATGCCGATCGCGGGATCATTCCAGAGCAGCGTGCGGTCGTGCTCCGGGGCGTAGTAGTCGGTGGTCTTGTAGACGAACTCGGCGGTCTCGGAGAGCACCACGAAGCCGTGGGCGAAGCCTTCCGGCACCCACATCATGCGGCGGTTCTCCGCAGACAAGCGCTCGCCGGCCCAGCGGCCGAAGGTCGGCGACGAGCGCCGCAGGTCCACGGCCACGTCGAACACCTCGCCCGCCACCACGCGCACGAGCTTGCCCTGCGCCTGGCGTACCTGGTAGTGCAGGCCCCGCAGCACGTTGCGCGCCGACATGGAGTGGTTGTCCTGCACGAAGCGCACCTCGCGCCCGGCCAGGGCGTCGAAGGCGCGCGCGTTCCAGCTCTCGTAGAAGAATCCACGGGCGTCGCCGAAGACGGCGGGCTCGATCACGAGGACGTCGGGGAGCGCGGTGGGGATGGCTTTCATCGCTGCCATCAGAACACCCGGTCGCGCAGCACCTCGAGGAGGTACTGGCCGTAGGCGTTCTTCTTCATCGGCTGCGCGAGGCGCTCGAGGGCGGCCGCGTCGATGTAGCCCATGCGGTACGCGATCTCCTCGGGGCAGGCGACCTTGAGTCCCTGGCGACGCTCGATGGTGGCGATGAAGTGGGAGGCCTCGAGCAGGCTCTCGTGGGTGCCGGTGTCGAGCCAAGCGGTACCGCGCCCCATGACCTCCACGGCGAGCGAACCGGCCTCGAGGTACTTGCGGTTCACGTCGGTGATCTCGAGCTCGCCGCGGGGTGAGGGCGCGAGGTTCGCGGCGATATCGACCACGGTGGCGTCGTAGAAATAGAGGCCGGTCACGGCGTAGCGCGACTTCGGTCGCGCCGGCTTCTCCTCGATGGAAACGGCGCGCCCCGTGGCGTCGAACTCCACCACGCCGTAGCGCTCCGGGTCGGTGACGGGATAGGCGAACACGGTGGCGCCGCGCTCGGTCGCCGCCGCGCGTTGCAGCGACCCGGCGAGGTCGTGGCCGTGGAAGATGTTGTCACCGAGGATGAGGCAGCTCGGCGAGTCGCCCACGAACTCCCGGCCGACGATGAACGCCT
>JBBQBW010000526.1:0-2652 GCA_038318025.1 Burkholderiales bacterium
AAAGGCGCGAGTGGTCGCGCGCGCCCCGGCGCGGTGAATAACGAATTTTCGACAGCCGGGTCCCGGGGAAGCCCCGCGCCCGGCGCGGCGCTCCGCCCGCGGTTTCCCCTCAATTATGCGGATGGCGATGCCATAATGACCGACGATGGAAAACCAAGGCAACCTGGTCGAGGTCCGGGGTCTGCGCTTCGCCTACGGGCGGCGTGCGATCCTCAAGGGAATCGACCTCGACATTCCCCAGGGCAAGGTGGTGGCCATCCTCGGCATCAGCGGCTCGGGCAAGACCACGCTGCTGCAGCTGATGGGCGGCTCGCTCACGCCCGCGGCCGGAACCGTGAAGGTGTGCGGCCGGGTGGTGCACGAGCTCGATCCCGAGGAGCTGTACGCGCTGCGCCGCCAGATGGGGATGATGTTCCAGAAGGGCGGCCTCTTCAGCGACCTCTCGGTGTTCGAGAACGTGGCGTTCCCGCTGCGCGAGCACACGAAGCTGCCGGAAGATGTGATCCACGACCTGGTGGTGAAGAAGCTGAACGCCGTCGGCCTGCGCGGAGCGCAGGGCCTCATGCCCGGGGAGCTCTCCGGCGGCATGGCGCGGCGCGTGGCGCTCGCGCGCGCCATCGCGCTCGACCCGCCGCTCATCATCTACGACGAGCCCTTCGCCGGCCTCGACCCGATCACGCTCAACGTGGTGTGCAACCTGATCCGCACCCTCAACGACGCGCTCGGCGCCACCTCGGTGGTCGTCACCTACGACGTGCACGAGGCGACCAGGCTCGCCGACTACCTCTACATCATCGGCGAGGGCGTGATCGTCGCCCACGGCCCGACCGAGGAGATGGTCGCTTCCACTGACCCCTTCGTGCACCAGTTCCTGCACGCCGAGCCCGACGGCCCGGTGCGCTTCCATTACCCGGCCCGCCCGATCGGCCAGGAGCTGGAGCTCGGCTGATGGCGGACCTGCCCGAGCCCTTCGAGTCCCCGGCCGCGTTCCTGCGCGCCCTGGAGCAGGACGCGGGCGGCCTGGTGAGCTACGTCGACGCCGAGGAGCGCGTGCGCTTCGCCTCGCGCGAGCTGGTGGAATACTTCGGGCGACCGCGGGACCAGGTCATCGGGCGCACGCTGCTCGAGTTGCACGGCGAGGAGGGCTACGCCAAGTTCGCCCACTGGATGCGCCGGGGCCTCGCCGGGGAGGAAACGCATTACGAGCGCGAGTCGGTGAACTCGGCGGGCCGCGCGTCCTGGATTTCGGTGAGCGTGCGTCCCCACCGCGACGCCTCCGGCAAGGTGGTCGGCATCTTCTCCTGCGCCCTCGAGGTGCGGGAGCTCAAGCGCACCCACGACGCGCTCGGGCGCGCGCTCGAGGAGATCGCCTCCCACATGGAGAACACCCCGCTCGCGGTGATCGAGTGGGACGCGGACCTGCGAGTGAAGCGCTGGTCGCCCCAGGCCGAGGGCATCTTCGGCTGGACCACCGCCGAGGCGCGCGGCAAGACCGTGGCGGAGCTCTCGATCGTCCACCGCGATTCCGCGGCGATCGTGCGCGAGCTGATCGCGCAGCTCTTCGACGGCACCGCGCGCAGGAACCGCATGCTCTCCCGCAACCTCACCCGCGACGCCCGGGTGATCTGGTGCGAGTGGTACAACTCCGCCTTCTTCGATGCCGACGGCAAGCTCGCCTCGATCCTGTCGCTCGCCGAGGACGTGACCGCCCGCGTCGAGAGCGACGAGCAGCTGAAGCAGGCGGCGGTGCTCGACGCCCTCACCGGGCTGCCCAACCGCAACTCCCTCGCCGCGCGCCTCGAGCACGCGATCGTGCGCGTGAATCGCAGCGGCGATCGCCTGGCGCTCCTCTTCATCGACCTCGACCGCTTCAAGAAGGTGAACGACACGCTCGGCCACGCCGCGGGCGACGAGGTGCTGCGCCAGGCGGCCGGCCGCATCCGCGCCTGCGTGCGCGACATGGACACGGTGGCGCGCCTGGGCGGCGACGAGTTCGTGGTGCTGCTGGAAGCCGACGTGCGTCCCGACACGCCGGGCATCATCGGCGAGCGCATCCGCGCCGCCTTCAACTCGCCCTTCGACTACAAGGGTGCCGAGGTGCGTTGCGGCGCCAGCGTCGGCGTGAGCCTCTACCCCGACCACGCGCGCGACTCCGCCGCACTGCTCGCTTCGGCCGACAAGGCGATGTACCGGGTGAAGAATGCGGGGTAGCGCTTTGCTGGCGGCGTGCCTCGCCTTCGCGGCGCAGAACGCCGGCGCCTACTGCATCCACAACCAGCTCAAGATCCGGGACGTGCTGGTGGAGCAGGAAGGGCATCCCGACGGGATGCGCGACGCGCGGCGGCTGCGCGTCACGCTCAAGCCCGGCGAGCGCCGCTGCTGCGCCTTCCACAACCTCGACTGCAATCCCGGCGGGCGGCAGAACTCCACCACCGGGCTCGCCGTGACCATCCTGGGCGAGCCGCCCTACGAATGCGGCTATCCCCCGGGGGCCGAACCCAGCGTTACCGTGACGGGCGGCGCCACGGTGCGCGTGCTGGAGCACGCACGCTATCCGGAGGCCTCCTCCGTGCCCTTCATCCTGCGCATCCGCACCCACGACCGGCAAGACCTCACCGGCCCGCGTGGCCTCGCCTGTCCCGCCGCAACACC
>JBBQBW010000527.1:0-2645 GCA_038318025.1 Burkholderiales bacterium
CGTTGGGGTCGGCGGCGCCGCCGTTGGCGGCGAGGTACTCGGTGATCTGCGTGCTCACCGGGCGCTGCGCGCCGCCCGGGGGCGTCGATGCCGACGGCAGCGCCACCCGCGCACCACCCTGGGCGTAGATGGTGCCGCCGGCGTTACTGGGGTTCGGGTTCACGCCGTAGTAGCGCGCCACCAGCTCCGCCCAGATCGGGCCGGGGTTGGTGGTGAAGCGCCCGAGGTTCGCCACCACCGAGGCCGGCAGGCCCAGGCTGGCGAGGAACGGCCGGTAGTACCCGGCATCCGAGAGGCTGTCGCCGAAGACGTAGACGCTGGTGAACTGCGCGGCATTCGCGGCCTGGGGCGCGGCGAACGTGGCGAAGACGGACAGGACGAGGGCGGGCAGCAGGCGCTTCTTGGTCTTCATATCGGCTCCTCCGTGAGCTTTGTTCTTCAAGGGCGGGCGCCCCTCTGATTGCCGGGTAGTTTACCGGTTTGGCTGGCGGGTTAAAGCGGATCGCAGATAGTCGCAGATCGAACGCAGATGGTCGCAGATCTGGATGAAGTCAGGCAGTCGCACAGTCGAGCATTCAGGAAATGGCCAAGCTTTGACAATTGCTTAGCTTCCATCCCAGCTGCGACCATCTGCGTTCGATCTGCGCCTATCTGCGATCCCTCCCTAGTAAACCCTGCGGAGCAAATGGGCTTCGTGGAGCACGTGCGTCGCGATCTCCTCGATCGACTTGGTGGTGGAGTCGAGGAAGGTAATGCCCGCCTGCTTCATCAACTTCTCCGCCGCAGCCACCTCGTAGCGGCAATTGTCGAGCGCCGCGTAACGTGAGTCGGGACGGCGCTCGCTGCGGATCTGGTGCAGCCGCTCGGGTGCGATGGATAGTCCCCACACCTTGCCCTTCAGCGGCGTGAGCGACGGCGGCAGCCGGTTGGCCTCCAGGTCCTCGGGGATCAGCGGGTAGTTGGCCGCCTTGATGCCGAACTGCATCGCCATGTACAGGCACGTGGGCGTCTTGCCGCTCCTCGAGACGCCCACCAGGACGATGTCGGATTCCTCGAGGCCGCGGTGGGTCACGCCGTCGTCGTGGGAGAGGGTGTAGTTGATCGCCTCGATGCGGTGGTTGTAGTCCTTCACGTTGGAGACGCTGTGGGAACGTCCCACCGCGTGCAGCGACTTCTGCCCCAGCTCCTGCTCCAGGGGCACGATGAAGCGCTCGAACACGTCGAGCACGAGGCCGTTGGCCTTGTTGATCTCCTCGCGCACCGCGTCGTCGACGATGGAGCTGAACACCAGCGGGCGCTGTCCCGACTCGCGGTGCGCATCGTTGATCTGCGCCACCACCTGGATCGCCTTGGGGATGGTGTCGATGAAGGGCAGCGTCACGCGCAGGAAGTCGAGCTCCCCGAACTGGGTGAGGAGCGACGATCCCAGCGCCTCGACGGTGATGCCGGTGCGGTCGGAGACGAAGAAGGCGCGCTTCCTCTGGTTCATGGTCTGGGTGGCACGGGAACGCACCTCATGATGCGCCGCAACATTGTCCTGTACCGTTCGCTATAATTGCAAGCCTCGTTTCCGGCTGTTTCCCCCCGAAAGATCCCCCATGGCGAACCGCTACGTCCTTCCCCTCGAGACGCTCCGCATGGCCGACGTGGCCCGGGTGGGCGGCAAGAACGCCTCCCTGGGCGAGCTGATCAGCCAGCTCGCGGCCACCGGGGTGCGCGTGCCTGGCGGATTCGCCACCACGGCGGAGGCTTTCGACCAGTTCATCGCTCACGGCGGGCTCACGCAGCGCATCAACGCGGCGCTCGCGGGGCTCAACGTGGACGACGTGGGCGCCCTTTCGCAGGCGGGATCGGAGATCCGCGGCTGGGTCGAGAAGGCGCTGCTGCCGAGCGTCCTCGAAGCGCAGATCCGCACCGAATACGAGCGCGTGTCGCGCGACTCCCCCAACGCGAGCTTCGCGGTGCGCTCCTCGGCGACTGCTGAAGACCTGCCCGACGCCTCCTTTGCTGGCCAGCAGGAGAGCTACCTCAACATCCGTGGCATCGACAACGTCCTCGACGCCGTGCGCCGCGTCTTCGCCTCGCTCTACAACGACCGCGCCATCGCCTACCGCGTGCACAAGGGGTTCACCCACGCGGAGGTGTCGATTTCCGCCGGCGTGCAGCGCATGGTGAGGAGCGACCTGGGCGCGGCGGGCGTGATGTTCACCATGGACACCGAGTCGGGATTCCGCGACGTGGTGTTCATCACCTCGAGCTACGGCCTGGGCGAGATGGTGGTGCAGGGCGCGGTCAACCCCGACGAGTTCTATGTCTCGAAGGTGTGCATGGCCGCGGGCAAGCCCGCGATCCTGCGCCGCGGCCTCGGCGGCAAGGCGATCAAGATGGTGTTTTCGCAGCAGTCCTGCGCCGGTAAGTCGGTCTCCCAGGTGGACGTGCCGGCCGCCGAGCGCGAGCGCTTTTCCCTCACCGACGCCGAGGTGCACGAGCTCGCGAAGTACGCGATGTCGATCGAGAAGCACTACGGGCGCCCGATGGACATCGAGTGGGGCAAGGACGGCGTCGACGGTCACCTCTACATCCTGCAGGCTCGCCCGGAAACGGTGAAGAGCCAGCAGGCGGGCAAGGTCGAACAGCGCTATCGG
>JBBQBW010000528.1:0-2637 GCA_038318025.1 Burkholderiales bacterium
CCTCCCCCGCATCCTCGAAGTACCCGGACTTCGATTGCGTGGCGCCGGTGAAGGCGCCACGCGCGTAGCCGAACAGCGTCGGCTCCACCAGCGTGGGGGAGATCGCCGCGCAGTTGAGGGCGAGGAATGGATGGCGCGCGCGCGGGCTGAGGTGGTGCAGCGAGAACGCGACGCGCTCCTTGCCGCTGCCGCTCTCGCCCTCGATCAGCGCGGGGAAGGACGATGCGGCGTACAGGTCGATTTGGCTCCGCAGGCGTCGCAGCGGCGGGCTCTCCCCCACCAGCGCGCGCGCGCCCTCGGCGTCGTCGTCGCGCTGGTCGGCCTCGGGCGCAGCGAGCGCGCGGGCGAGCGCCTTCTTCAGGACCTCGGGCTCGCACGGCTTGGGCACCAGGTCCACCGCGCCCAGCGCACGGGCGCGTCGAGCGTTCGATTCCTCGTTCTGGCCGGTGAGCACCAGGATGCGCACGTGCGGCATGTGCGCGAGCAGGTCGCCGATCAGCTTGAAGCCCTCGTTGGGCAGGTGCGCGACCGGCGGGAGTCCCAGGTCGATCAGCGCCACGTCGGGCTTGAGGCCCTCGCGCAGCGCGGCGATGGCCCCGGCACGGTCGGCAGCGCGAACCACGAGGTAGTCGCTGGCCAGCGCGAAGGCAAGGCTCTCGCCGATCAGCGGATCATCGTCGACCAGCAGCAGGCGGGGCTTCTTCACGGGTGCGGCGCTGAGGGGCATCGAGGCGATTATAGGCGCGGGAGGGGGTCACAAAGCTGCTAGAATTCAATCCTTTGCGTATCCCCATTTCCCCGCTTGTCTGAATTCCTGGTCGATGTCGACTCGGTGACGTTCGGCTACGGTCGCCGCCCCGTGTTGAAGGGCATCACTGTGCGCATCCCGCGCGGCAAGCTGGTCGCGATCATGGGCGGAAGCGGCTGCGGCAAGACCACGCTGCTGCGCCTGATCGGCGGCCAGTTGAGGCCCTCGGGCGGCGTCGTGCGCGTGGCCGGCGAGGACCTCGCCGCCCTCGACGCGGAGGGCCTGTACCGCATGCGCCGCAGGATGAGCATGCTGTTCCAGTTCGGGGCGCTGTTCACCGACATGACGGTATTCGAGAACGTGGCGTTCCCGTTGCGCGAGCACACCGAGCTGCCGGAGAGCATGGTGCGCGACCTGGTGCTGATGAAGCTGGAGGCAGTGGGCCTGAGGGGCGCGCACCGCCTCATGCCGCAGGAGCTTTCCGGGGGCATGGCGCGGCGCGCGGCGCTGGCGCGCGCGATGGTGCTGGACCCGATGCTGGTCCTTTACGACGAGCCCTTCGCGGGCCTGGACCCGATCGCGTTGGCGGTCGTGGGGCAGCTGATCCGGAAGCTGAACGACGCGCTGGGAGCCACCTCGATCGTCGTCACCCACGACGTCTACGAGTGCCTGCAGATCGTCGATTACCTTTACCTCGTCTCGGAGGGCCGCATCGTGGGGGAGGGCACGCCCGACGAGGTGCGCGCCTCCACCGATCCGTTCGTGCGCCAGTTCGTGCACGGCGAGCCCGACGGGCCCGTTCCCTTCCACTACGCCTCGCGTCCGTATTCCGCGGACCTGGGCCTCGCGAGCCGCTAGCCACCGACACCATGCTCGAAAGCATCCGCAAGCCCATCGCGCGCATGGGCCACAACGTGATCGACGGCGTCTGGCGCGTCGGCGTGATGGCGCGTTTCTTCGGCCAGGTGCTCGCCTCGTCCGGCACCAGCTTCCACCGCTTCCGCCTGGTGGTGCGCGAGGTCTACTCCACGGGAGTGCTGTCGCTCATCATCATCGTGGTCTCCGGCCTCTTCGTGGGCATGGTGCTGGGCCTGCAGGGCTACGAGACGCTGCTCCGGTA
Organism: Burkholderiales bacterium; assembly: GCA_038318025.1. GTDB lineage: Bacteria > Pseudomonadota > Gammaproteobacteria > Burkholderiales > Usitatibacteraceae > Usitatibacter. The sequence continues at coordinate 1,869 of JBBQBW010000528.1, forward strand.
CGGCGCGACGGAGTCGATCGGGGTCCTGGTGGCGCTGTCGCTGGTGCGCGAGCTGGGGCCGGTGGTGGCGGCCCTGCTCTTCGCCTCGCGCGCCGGTTCGGCGATCACCGCCGAGATCGGCCTCATGAAGGCCACCGAGCAGCTCACCGCGATGGACATGATGGCGGTCTCGCCCATGGCGCGCGTGATCGCGCCGCGCTTCTGGGCCGGGGTGATCTCGATGCCGATCCTGGCGCTGCTCTTCTCGGCGATGGGCGTCTTCGGCGGTTACCTCATCGGGGTGGTGATGATCGGGGTCGACAACGGCGCCTTCTGGTCGCAGATGCAGGCGGCGGTGGACTTCCGCTATGATGTTTTGAATGGAATGGTGAAGGCGTTCGTGTTCGGCATTGCCGTCACCGTCATCGCGACGTTCGAGGGCTACGACGCGCCGCCTACGGCCGAAGGTGTCTCGAGGGCGACCACGCGCACGGTCGTCACCTCCGCGCTCACCATCCTCGCCCTCGACCTGGTCCTCACCGCGTTCATGCTGCGGAACCACTAGCCAGCGCCCGACAGACGGAAAGAGAAAATGGAAAGAACCTCCCTCGACCTTTGGTTCGGCGCCTTCGTGACGGCCGGCTTCGTGGCCCTTCTCGTGCTCGCCCTCAAGGTGGGGAACCTCGGCGCGGAGCGCGCCACCCAGACCTACCGGGTCGAGGTGCGCTTCGACAACATTGGCGGCCTCAAGGAGCGTGGCCCGGTGAGGAGCGCGGGCGTGCTGGTGGGG
>JBBQBW010000529.1:0-2637 GCA_038318025.1 Burkholderiales bacterium
AACATCGCGCGCAGCTTGCTCTCGGTGGCCTGGTTCAGCCGCTCGTACTCGTGGCTCACCTTGATCTTCTCGGGCAGTTGGTTGACCGAGGCGCCCATGCGCCCGAACTCCTTCTTCTTCTCGATGAGCGACCGGCGGTCGCCCGCCAGCTGCGCCACCAGGTCGGCCTTGCGCGCCCGCAGCAGTTCGTAGGCCTCGCCCACGCGAGCGGTATTGCGCACCACGTTCGTGCCGCCGCGGTCGACGCCCGCCATGGCGATGCGGATCTGCTCCTCCACCTCGCGCACCTCGCGCGAGTTCGGCTGGTAGAGCTGGCGCGCCTGGGAAAGCTGCGCCTCGAGCTTGGTGACGCGATCCTGGACGGCGGTGTCCTTGAAGATGCGCTCGCTGCCGATCACCGCGCCCTCGGTGCCGAGGTCGCGCTCGACCGCCTGCAGCATCACCTCCTTGGCGGCGATGTTGGCCTCGAGCTCGGCCACCGCCAGGCGCATCCCCTGGTACTGGCCGACCTCCACCTTCTCCTTCTCGAACTGGAACAGGATGCCGTTGTCGCGCCGGAATTTCGCCACGTCCTTGTCGAGGATGCCGACCTCTTCCTGAGCCTTCGCCACCTCGAGCATCAGGGCGTCGTGGGCGGCCTGCGCCTCTGCCACCTGGCGCGCGCGCCGCTGCTCCAGGTAAACGTCGACCATGGTATTCGCGATCTCGGCGGCCCGCGGACTGGAAGCCTTGACCACCAGGAGGCCGATGTTCGCGTCGCGCACTGGCTCCATGCTGACACCCTTGCGGAAATCGGTGAGCACCTTAGATTGCTCGATCTCCTCAGGAGTGGCCTCATACTTGCTCTTGCGCGGGGGCAGGAACCACGCCTTCACCTTGCGATAGTTCTTGCCCAGCCACGACTCGCCCCAGAGGTGGGTCACGTAACTGAAAAACGGGTGATAGACGTCGTCGTACTTGAGGTCGAGCCGGCGCGCCGTTTCCTTCAGCACCGGCAGCGAGGTCATGAGGGCGCCCTCGTCGGCCAGGCCCTCGCGGCGGAACACGTTCCAGTTGCTGTAGAAGGTGTTGCGGTGGACGTCTTTGTCGGACTCCGCGGCGACCATCACCTCCACCTCGTAGGTCGACGGCCACACCAGGATGTAGCCCACGACCAGCGTGGTGGCGATGAATGTCGTGAGCGCCACCACCCAGAAGCGGGCCTGGACCGCTTGCCGGAGGTTGCCGAGGGTGACGCGCAGCTCGAAGCTGTCCGCCTCCGGATTGTGCGGCACGGCCTCGATGATGTTCACGCTGCGTCCGGTGGTCATTGTGTGATTTCCTTGAGGATCCGGAACTGGAAATACGGCGCGAGCAGGGTGTTGAAATCGGTGAAGGCCCGCACCAGCTGGCCGCGATAACTCTCCGGGACCACGATGAGGTCGTTGGGCTGGAGCGCCATGTTCTGCAGGGCCATGAAGGCCTCGGGCTGGTTCAGCCCGTCGGCGTTGACGGTGTGCGCTTCCAGCAGCCCTTCGGCGCTCACGCGCAGGACCGACACGCTGCTGAGGGACGCCGCCTTGGTGGAGCTGCCGGCCTGCACGATCGCCTGGGCGGCGGTCTTGGCCTGGCGAAACGGCAACGCCTTGGGACCGCCGACCTCACCCACGACGAACACGAACGGCTCCGGCGGGTTCTCGACGATCACGGTCACCTCGGGGCTTACGAGCCGGGCGGAGAATCGCGTCGCCAGGTCCGCTCCCAGGTCCTTCGGCGACAGCCCCACGGCGCGCACGTCGCCCAGCAGCGGCAGGGAGATGAAGCCATCCGAGCGCACCGTGGCGCGCCGGGAGAGCTCCGGATGGCGGTAGATGAAGACCTCGACCACGTCCCCGGCCTGCAGCACATACGCCAGCTCGTAGCGCGTGAGCGCATCCAGCACTCGCACTTCCGGCTTCAGGGTGGCGGTGGTCGTGGTGTGCGCGCATCCCGCGAGCACCACTGCAAAAAAGACGCTGCTGAGCGCCCATCTTCTTGGATTGCGCATGGCGATCCCGGGGCCTTGTCGACGTGACGATCGCGGGGTGGGCGCCTCTGGCCGGCATCCTCTGGTGGTCCGATCACGATCCGTAGGGGCCCATGATAATCGATTCCTCCCCTGAAGTCGCCCTCGCGGAGGGCCAAAAAAGGCATGGGCCGCGACCTCGGCCTGCTAGGATTCCCCCCTCGATTCCGCAGCCGCGACGCGCCATCCCCGGGGCGCCGGCCATCCGTACTCCGTGAACTCCCCGACCACCCCGGTTCGCAAGGCGCCCCAGCGCCCATGGATGAACATCGTCGCGAAAGGCGGCGGGGCGGCGATCTCGTTCCTGCTCTACGTGGTCCTCGCGCGCGCCATGACGCCCGAAGGTTTCGCCAACGTGGCCCTGGTCCTCGCCTGGCTGGCGATCGCCACCTCGCTCGCGGGCGCGAGCGCCCCCCTGGTCCTGGTCCGACACGTGCCCGAGAGCATGGCCCACGGGCGCGACGACCTCACCCACGGCGTGATCCGGTTCAGCTTCCTCTCCACCGGGGCGATCGCCGCCGGCGTGAGCGTGATCGCCGCCGGAGCGATCGGCTCCGGGCTCGTGGGCCTGAAGGGCGAGAGCGCATCGAGCG
>JBBQBW010000530.1:0-2630 GCA_038318025.1 Burkholderiales bacterium
CACCGGCAAGCAAAGCGGCCGCACCCAGGAGATCCAGCGCCTCATCGGGCGCAGCCTGCGCGCGGTGACCGACATGTCCAAGCTGGGCGAGCGCCAGATCACCCTCGACTGCGACGTGCTGCAGGCCGATGGCGGCACGCGCTGCGCCTCGATCACCGGCGCCATGGTGGCGCTCGCCGACGCGATGGCGTCGCTGCGCGCCCAGGGCCTCGTCGCCGAGGACCCAATGCGCGATTTCGTGGCCGCCGTCTCGGTGGGCATCGTCGGCGGCGAGGCGATGCTCGACCTCGACTACTCCGAGGATTCCGCCTGCGGCACCGACATGAACGTGGTGATGACCGGCGCGGGGCACTTCGTCGAGGTGCAGGGCACCGCCGAGGGCGAGCCCTTCACCCGCGAGCAGATGCAGCGGCTGCTCGACCTGTCCTCCCGCGGTATCGCGGATCTCGTCGCGCGGCAGAAGGCGGCGCTCGCCGCATGAAGTGCCCGCGCGAAGGCCTCCACGGCATCTCGCTGTGACCCGGCTCGTCGTCGCCTCCGGCAATCCCGGCAAGCTGCGCGAGCTGGAGGCGATGCTGCGCCCCCTGGGCCTCGACCTCGTGGCGCAGTCCGCGCTCGGCGTGACCGAAGCCGAGGAGCCGCACGAGACCTTCCTCGAGAACGCCCTCGCCAAGGCGCGCCACGCCTGCCTCGCCACCGGGCTGCCCGCGCTCGCCGACGATTCGGGCCTGTGCGTCGCGGCGCTCGCGGGCGAGCCCGGGGTGCACTCGGCTTACTACGCCGGCCTCGAGGGCGACCGCGAGACCCGCGACGCGCGCAACAACGTGAGACTCGTGGAGCGCCTTGACGGAATGCCGGATGCCGGAGCCTTCTACTACTGCGTGCTGGTGCTGGTGCGCTCGCCCGGGGACCCGTGCCCGCTGGTGGCCGAGGGCCGCTGGCATGGCCGGATCGTGCGCGAGCCGCGCGGCGCGGGCGGCTTCGGCTACGACCCCCACTTCCTGTTGCCGGAGCTCGGCCTCACCGCGGCGCAGCTCCCGCCCGGGCGGAAGAACGCGGTGAGCCACCGCGCGCTGGCGCTCGCGGAGCTCGCGCTCAGGCTCGGGACAGCGCGATGACGCGCCTCATGGAGCTGCCGCCGCTCTCCCTCTACGTGCACATCCCGTGGTGCCTGAGGAAGTGCCCGTATTGCGACTTCAACTCCCACGAGAAGCGCGGCGACCTGCCGGAGGCGCGGTACGTGGACGCGCTGATCGCGGACCTCGAGGGCGCGTTGCCGCAGGTGTGGGGCCGGCGCCTGCACACGATCTTCATCGGCGGCGGCACCCCGAGCCTGTTCGCGCCCGCCTCGATCGACCGGCTGGTGACCGCCGTGCGCACGCGCATCCCGCTGGATGCCGAGGCGGAGGTCACGATGGAGGCGAACCCGGGGACCTTCGAGGTGGAGCGCTTCCGCGGCTACCGCGACGCCGGGGTCACGCGGCTGTCCGTCGGCGTGCAGAGCTTCGACGATACCAAGCTCGCCGCGCTGGGCCGCGTGCACGGCGCTGATGAGGCGAAGCGCGCGCTCGACGCGGCGCTCGCGATCTTCCCCGCGGTGAACGCGGACCTCATGTACGCGCTGCCGCAGCAGTCGCTCGCCGAGGCGCTCGCTGACGCGCGCGCGGCCGTGGCCACGGGCGTTACCCACGTCTCGGCCTACCACCTCACCCTCGAGCCCGACACCCACTTCTTCCGCTTTCCGCCGCCGCTTCCCGACCACGAGCTCGCCGCCGACATGCAGGAGGGCATCGAATCGCTCCTCGCTTGCGCGGGCTTCGAGCACTACGAGACCTCCGCCTTCGCGATGCCGGGAAGGCGCGCGCGGCACAACGTGAACTACTGGTTGTTCGGTGATTACCTCGGCATCGGGGCCGGGGCGCACGGCAAGGTCTCGTCGGCGGGCCGCATCCTGCGCGAAGTGCGCGAGAGGAAGCCCCAGACCTATATGCAGGCGGCCCTTGCCGGCAATGCGGTGTTCGAGTCGCGCGAGGTGAGCGAGGATGAGATGCCGTTCGAGTTCATGCTGAACGCGCTGCGGCTGGTGGAGGGGTTCGAAGCGGATCTCTTCCGGCGGCGCACCGGGCTCGACATCGCGGCCATCGGGCCGCAGCTCGCGGCCGCGGAAGCCGCGGGGCTCATCGAGCGCGGCCTCACGCGAATCCGCCCGACGGAAAAGGGCCAGCGGTTCCTGAACGACCTGCTGGAGAGCTTCCTGCCCGGCGAGGCGCGGCCCGTGCCGAAGCGCGTGATCAGTATTTATTCAGCGGGTACTTCCCGTCCTTCATGAACGGCGGCTCGCGGCCCACCAGGGCCTCGAGCATCGTGAGCTCGTCGTCGGTATGGTTGCGGAACGGGCCCTTGGCGATCCCCTGTGCGGGCGTGATCAGCAGCGGCTCCTCGTGGTGCGTGGTCTTCACGGTACGCGGGGGGGCGCCGGGCACTTCGAGCAGGGCCTCGCCGTAGCAGAGGCAGAAGTACACGTCGTCGCCGTCGACCTCGATGTAGGCACCGGTGCCGCGGATGCCGATGGAGGCCGTGGCCGCCTTGATCGCCACCGGCTTCTTCGCGAATACCGACAGCACCTTGCC
>JBBQBW010000531.1:0-2627 GCA_038318025.1 Burkholderiales bacterium
CAATGAGCCGTGACCTCGAGATCGCCCGCATCAAGGAGGACTGGAACGAAAACCCGCGCTGGAAGGGCGTGAACCGGGGATATTCCGCCGAGGACGTGTTCCGGCTGCGGGGCAGCCTCCAGATCGAGCACACCCTGGCCCGCCGCGGCTCCGAGAAGCTCTGGAACCTGATGCACGAGCGGCCCTTCGTGAACTCCCTGGGCGCGCTCACCGGCAACCAGGCGATGCAGCAGGTGCGCGCCGGCGTGCCCGCGATCTACCTTTCGGGCTGGCAGGTGGCGGCCGACGCCAACGACAGCCTCTCCATGTACCCCGACCAGTCGCTCTACGCGGTCTCGAGCGTGCCCACGGTGGTGAAGAAGATCAACAATGCGCTGGCGCGCTGCGACCAGATCGACCACGCCGAGGGCAAGAGCGAGATCGACTGGTTCGCCCCGATCGTGGCCGACGCGGAAGCGGGCTTCGGCGGCGTGCTGAACGCCTTCGAGCTGATGAAGGCGATGATCGACGCGGGGGCGGCCGGGGTCCACTTCGAGGACCAGCTCGCCAGCGTGAAGAAGTGCGGCCACATGGGCGGCAAGGTGCTGGTGCCCACCCAGGAAGCGGTGCAAAAGCTCATCGCGGCGCGCCTCGCCGCCGACGTGATGGGGGTGCCCACGCTGCTGCTCGCGCGCACCGACGCCGAGGCCGCCGACCTGGTGACGAGCGACGTGGACGAGAACGACAAGCCGTTCCTCACCGGCGAGCGCACGCCCGAAGGCTTCTACAAGTCGCGCAAGGGCTTCGACCAGGCGCTCTCCCGCGGCATCGCCTACGCCGCCTACGCGGACCTGGTGTGGTGCGAGACCGGCACGCCCGACCTCGATTTCGCGAAGCGCTTCGCCGAGGGCGTGCAGAAGGTCCACCCCGGCAAGATGCTCGCCTACAACTGCTCGCCGTCTTTTAACTGGAAGAAGAACCTCGACGACGCCACCATCGCGAAATTCCAGCGCGAGCTGGGTGCGATGGGCTACAAGTTCCAGTTCATCACGCTCGCCGGCTTCCACGCGCTCAACTACGGCATGTTCGACCTCGCGTACAACTACGCGCGCAACAACATGACCGCGTTCGTCGAGCTGCAACAGAAGGAGTTCGCCGCCGCCGAGCGCGGGTTCACGGCGGTCAAGCACCAGCGCGAGGTCGGCACCGGTTATTTCGACGAGGTCACCCAGGTGATCCAGGCCGGCAAGTCGAGCGTCACCGCGCTCACCGGATCAACGGAGGAGGAGCAGTTCTACCCGACGGCCACCCCGATCGCCTCGCGATCGGAACAAGCGGCCGCGGCGGACTGAGGGGCATTGGGCCCCCGCCTTCGCGGGGGCGACAACTGGTCCCCCCCGCGAAAGGCGGGGCGACAACTGGTCCCCCCCGCGAAGGCGGGGGCCCAATCAACCAAGGAGAGATTCATGAAACGCGACCTGATCCCCGGCATCCAGCTCCCGAAGGAGCAGCCCAACCTGCACGACCGCATCCTCACCCCGGCCGCCGTGGGCTTCGTCGCCCACCTGCACCGCAAGTACGAGGAGCGCCGCCGCGCCTGCATGAAGGAGCGCGTGGACCGCCAGGCGCGACTCGACGCCGGCGAGACCTTCGCCTTCCTGCCCGAGACGCGCTCGATCCGCGAGTCCGAGTGGAGCGTGGGCCCGATTCCCGCCGACCTGCTGGACCGCCGCGTCGAGATCACCGGCCCGGTGGAGCGCAAGATGGTGATCAACGCGCTCAACTCCGGCGCCTCCACCTTCATGGCGGACTTCGAGGATTCCGCCACGCCCACCTGGGACAACATGATCCAGGGGCAGATCAACCTGCGCCAGGCGGTGGATCGCTCGATCGGCTTCAAGAGCCCCGAGGGCAAGTGTTACCAGCTCGCCGAGAAGACGGCGACTCTCATCGTTCGCCCGCGCGGCTGGCACTTGCTGGAGCAGCACCTGCTGGTGGACGGCGACCCGGTGTCGGCTTCCCTCTTCGACTTCGGCCTCTTCTTCTTCCATAACGCCGAGAAGCTGGTCGCCGAGGGCAGCGGTCCGTATTTCTACCTGCCGAAGATCGAGTGCCACCTCGAGGCGCGGCTGTGGGACCACGTGTTCAACGAGGCCGAGGGCCGCATGAACCTGTCGCGCGGCACCATCAAGGCGACGGTGCTGATCGAGACGCTGCCGGCCGCCTTCCAGATGGACGAGATCCTCTACGAGCTGCGCGACCACGCCGCGGGCCTGAACTGCGGACGCTGGGACTACATCTTCAGCGCCATCAAGAAGCTGCGGCGCCACGACTTCGTCCTCGCCGACCGCGCCCAGGTGACGATGACGAGCCCGTTCCTGAAGAGCTACTGCGAACTGCTGGTGAAGACCTGCCACCGCCGCGGCGCTTTCGCCATGGGCGGCATGGCGGCCCAGATCCCGATCAAGTCCGACGCCAAGGCCAACGAGGCCGCGATGGCCAAGGTGCGCGCCGACAAGGAACGCGAGGCGACGCAAGGCTTCGACGGCACGTGGGTCGCGCACCCGGGCCTGGTGCCGGTCGCGAAGGAAGTGTTCGACCGGGTGCTGGGGAGCCGCTCCAACCAGCTCGACCGTCGACGCGAGGAC
>JBBQBW010000532.1:0-2601 GCA_038318025.1 Burkholderiales bacterium
GATCCTCGCGGGCGAGGCCTAGGAAGACCATGCAAGTGCAATCGATGTTCTTCAAGCGCACCTCGTCGATGAAGCTCGACGACCCGGTGCTGCAGCGCAACTTGAGGACCGCGAAGGGCAAATTCGTCGACGGCCGCGCCAAGGCGATCACCGAGGTCGACAACTGGGAGGACATCCGCACGCACGCGGCGGGGCTGCGCGACGACACGCTGGCCCACCTCGACGCCTACCTGGTGGAGTTCGAGCGCAACGCGACGCGCCGCGGCGCGCAAGTGCACTGGGCCGAGACGGCCGAGGAAGCGTGCGCGATCCTGGTCGACATCGCCCGCCGCAACGGCGTGAGGAAGGTCACCAAGTCCAAGTCGATGGTCTCGGAGGAGGTGAACCTCAACGAGCGGATGGAGGAGGCCGGCATCCAGGTGGTCGAGACCGACCTGGGCGAGTACATCCTGCAGCTCGCCCACGAGCCGCCCTCGCACATCGTGGCCCCGGCCGTGCACAAGTCGAAGGAGGAGGTCGCCGACCTCTTCGCGGCCGCGCACCATCGCGGCCGCACCACCGAGATCGCCGAGCTCACGCGCGAGGCGCGGCTCGCGCTGCGCGAGCATTTCCTCACCGCGGACATGGGCATCTCGGGGTCGAACTTCGTGATCGCCGAGACCGGGACCACCCTCACCGTCACCAACGAGGGCAACGCGGACCTGGTGACCACCCTGCCGCGGATCCACTGCGTAATCACCGGCATCGAGAAGGTGATCCCGACGCTGGAGGACTTCGCCACCCTCATCCGGCTGCTGCCGCGCAGTGCGATTGGCCAGTCCATCGCCAACTACCTCACCCTCACCACCGGGGTGAAGATGCCAGAAGACAGCGACGGGCCCGAGCAGATGCACATCGTGCTGGTGGATGCCGGGCGTACGCGCTTCGTGGGAAGCGACTTGCAGTCGATGCTGCGCTGCATCCGCTGCGGCGCCTGCATGAACCATTGCCCGGTGTACCAGAACGTGGGTGGCCACGCGTACGGGTGGGTCTATCCGGGCCCGATGGGCTCGGTGCTCACGCCGGTGTACGTGGGGATCGAGAACGCGGGCGACCTTCCCAATGCGGCGACCTTCTGCGGCGAGTGCCAGGTGGTGTGCCCGGTGAAGATTCCGCTGCCGGACCTGATGCGCAAGCTGCGCGAGCGCCAGTTCGACAACCACCTGCGCCCGTGGTCCGAGCGCCTGGCGATCCGCGCGTGGTCGTTCGCCGTGCAGCGCCCGCGCCTCTATGCCGTGCTGGCGAGGATCGGCGCGCGCCTCGCATCGTGGATCGGCGGGGGCGACCGGCTCATCCACTGGATGCCCGGCCTCGACGGATGGACGAAGGGACGCGACATCCCGGCCCCCGCGGGGAAGACATTTCGCGAGCTCTATCGCGGGCGCGCCAAGTGAGTGCGCGCGACAACATCCTGCGGCGCATCCGTTCGCGGCAGGGGCGCGAGGGCTCCGAGCCCACCGCCGCGGAGTTGGACCGCGTCCGGGCGCGGATCGCGCTGCGCGCGCCAGGGCCGCAACCCTCGATCGCCCGCCCGGCCGATTCCGCCGGGCGCTTCCGCGCGGAGTGCGACCGGCTGGGCACGACCTGGTCCCAGGTGGAGGGCCTCGCCGAGGTGCCCGCGGCAGTCGCGCGCTACCTCGAGGCCAACGGCCTCTCGCGTCGCATCACCGCATGGCGGGAGCTCGCGAGCCTCGACTGGAATGCCGCCCGGATCGAGATCGACGATCGCGCCGCGCAGGAATCCGACGCAACCGGCCTCACCGGCGGCTTCTGCGCCATCGCCGAGACCGGCACGGTGCTGATCCTCGGCTCGCCCGCCACGCCGAAGGCCACGGCGCTGCTTCCGGAAACGCATATCTGCGTCGTGCGCCTGTCGCGGCTGGTCGACACGATGGAGCAGGCCTTCGCGCTTCTGAGGAGCGAGTTGGGGGAGTTGCCGCGCGCGACCTGGTTCGTCTCGGGCCCGTCGCGCACCGCCGACATCGAGCAGACCCTCGTGATCGGTGCCCACGGGCCCTATCGGGTGCACGTGATCCTGTCGCCCTGAGGCGGACGCGCACCGGGTGCATAGTAGAATCCGACCCATCCAGGTCCGGAGTCCTCCACGACACCATGCAGTACGCCATCGTCGTCGCGTTGCTGTTTGCCTTCTGGATCGTACTGTCCGGATACTTCACGCCGTTCCTGCTGGCGGCGGGCCTCGGATCGGCGATCGTGGTCACCTGGTTCGCGCACCGCATGAACGTCATGGACCGCGAGGGCTACCCGGTGCACCTGGGGCCGGCGGCCTTCACCTACTGGGCGTGGCTGGCAGTGGAGATCGTGAAGTCGGCCTGGGAGGTGACGAGGATCATCCTGCATCCGCGCCTGCCGATCAGCCCGACATGGGTCAAGGTGCGGGCCACGCAGCGCACCGTCATCGGCCGCGTCACCTACGCCAACTCGATCACGCTCACGCCGGGCACCATCACCATCGAGGCCGAGGGCGACGAGTTCACCGTGCACGCACTCACGCGCGCGGGCGCCGAAGGCCTGGCCGAGGGACCGATGGACCGGCGCGTG
>JBBQBW010000533.1:0-2597 GCA_038318025.1 Burkholderiales bacterium
CCTCTCGCCCCAGTACATCTCCGACCTCATCGCCTGGGGCGCCATCGGCGCGCGCACCACCGAATCGCAATCGCACCGGCAGCTCGCGTCGGGGCTTTCCTGTCCCGTGGGATTCAAGAACGGCACCGACGGCTCGGTGAAGGTGGCGGTCGACGCGATCCGCGCCGCCGCCACGCGTCACGCCTTCATGGGCATGACCAAGACCGGCCAGGCGGCGATCTTCGAGACCACCGGCAACGAGGACTGCCACGTGATCCTGCGGGGCGGCAAGGCGCCCAACTACGACGCAGCGAGCGTCGATGGCGCGGCGAAGGAGCTCGGCGCCGCGAGCCTCGCGCCGCACCTGATGGTGGACTTCTCCCACGCCAACGCTTCCAAGAAGTACCAGCGCCAGATGGACGTGGGCGCCGATGTCGCCGCGCAATTGGCGGGGGGCGAGGACCGGATTTTCGGGGTGATGGTGGAGAGCCACCTCAATCCCGGGCGGCAGGACCTCATTCCCGGGCAGCCCCTGGCGCGGGGGGTTTCCATCACCGATCCTTGTCTGGGTTGGGATGACACCGCGAAGTTGCTCGACACCCTGGCGGAGGGAGTGCGCAAGCGCCGCCTCGCAAGGGGGGAGTAAACCTTTGGAACACGGATGAACACGGATGGGGCGGATGAAGCAGATGGAACTTCGAATGGGCGCGGTCAGGTGGTGATCGTCAACTCACCCGCATGGAATTTGCGCCGTATCCGTGTTCATCCGTGTTCCAAAGGGTTACTGCCCGCATAACTCCCAATGACCAAACCCGCTGACGAATTCCGCATCCTGGGCCGCCGCACCGGCAACGACGAGTCGATCCGCTTCAACTACATGGGGGTGGACTTCGACCAGGACTGCTTCCACGTCGTCGCGGGCCTGAACGCGGTCGACACTCGCGAGTACGTCGACGAGACCTTCCGCGCCCTCAAGGCCGCGGGCCAGGTGTGCGCGCGCATGGGTGCGTACAAGCCGCGCACCAGCCCCTATTCCTTCCAGGGCTACGGCAAGCAGTGCCTGCCGTACGTCTTCGAGCTGGCGGGCAAACACGGCATCCGCGTGATCTCGATGGAGGTCACCCGCGACGAGCACGTGGACGAGGTGCGCGAGGCGCTGGCCCAGACCGGCAACGCGACCGGGGTCATGCTGCAGATCGGCACCCGCAACACCCAGAACTTCGAGCTCCTGAAGACCGTCGGCAGCCAGCGCGATTTCCCGATCATGCTCAAGCGCGGTTTCGGCATCACGCTGCACGAGTCGCTGCTGGCGGCGGAGTACGTGGCGAACGCGGGCAACCGTGACATCGTTTTTTGCCTCCGCGGCATGAAGACCCACTTTGGCGACCCGCACCGCAACCTGATCGACTTCGCCCACGTGCCGGTGGTGACGCGCCTCACGCGCATGCCGGTGTGCGTCGATCCCTCCCACTCCGTGGGGCTGCGCGCCGCGTCTCCCGAGGGCATTGCCGACGTGTTCCATGTCGCGGCCCAGGGAATCATTTCCGGCGCGAACCTGGTGCTCACCGACGTGCATCCGGAGCCGCGCAAGGCGCTGGTGGACGCGGCGCAGGCGATCACGCTGAAGGAGCTTCCCTATTTCCTCGAGGACTGCGCCATCGCCCGCGAGGCGTACGTGAAGCGGCGGGAGCTCGCCCGCGCGCAAGTGCAGTGAGGCTTTCCGCGGCGGTTGCGGTCGCGGCGCTGTCCCTTGCCAGCTTCGGGTCGGGTGCCGCGCCGATCCAGGTCGCGGACGACCTCGGCCGCACCGTCCGGCTCCCGCAGCCTCCACAGCGCATCGTTACCCTCGCGCCGTTCCTGACCGAACTCGTGTTCTCCGCCGGCGCCGGCGGCCGGCTGGTGGCGGTGAGCGCCTTCAGCGACTTCCCGCCCGAGGCGAAGCGCTTGCCCCAGGTGGCTACCGCCGCCGGGTTGTCGCTGGAGGAGGTGGCGGCGATGCGTCCGGACCTGGTGCTCGCGTGGAAGGACAGCGTCCGCCTGGAGGACGTGGAGCGCCTGGGGCAGCTCGGCATCCCGACTTTTGTAGCGAGCGCGCGGCGCCTTTCCGACATCCCGCGCGTGCTGCGCCAGGTGGGCGAGCTCACCGGCGGGAAGACCGAGGCCCAGGCGCGCGGGTTCGAGCAGCGGCTCGCGGCGGTGCGCTCGCGCTACGCGGGGCGAGCGCGCATCACGGTGTTCCTCGAGATCTGGCACCAGCCCCTCACCACGCTCGCCGGCACCCACACGCTCAACGACGCGCTGGAGATCTGCGGCGCCGACAACATCTTCATCGACCTCGCGACGGTGGCCCCGGTGGTGTCGTTGGAGCAGCTCTACTTGCGCGATCCGCGGGCGATCGTGGGCGTGGCGTCGACCCGCAACGAGGAAGCGTTTCGCGCGCGGTGGCGCGAGCGGCCGACGCTCGCGGCGGTGAAGGGGAACCGGCTGGTATTCGGCGACGCCGACCTGCTGCAGCGGCAGACGCTGCGGATGGCGGAGGGGATCGAGAGGCTGTGCGCGGCGATTGACGCGGTGCGGTGAATTGACCCTCCCCCTGCCCCCTCCCAAGGGAGGGGGAA
>JBBQBW010000534.1:0-2589 GCA_038318025.1 Burkholderiales bacterium
GATCGTTTCGTGGGGTAGCGCAGCGCCACTCCCCTTATGAAGTGACGCCGGTCGACATGGACGCAGGAAGCCCGGGCGCAAGCTCCCCGCCCTGCACCATCTCCTCCCCGCCTACAGGATCGCCCGGGAATCAGCGTGCGATTAGTCCCTTTGGACTACCCCCTATATGACCCCACCGCCAGTCTCTGTCACGCGCAAGGCATAACTTTGAACCCATCACAGGAGGCACACACATGAGACACATTTACCGGTCACTCGCAGTCGCAATCACCCTCGCCTCGGCGACCCTCGCGGTCGCGCAGGCGCCCAATCCCGCCCAGCGCAATACCGGCGACGTGTTCAACTTCGGCGGCACGCCGATGCGCACCCAGGACACGATCATCAGCGGCTCCACCGGATCGGTCTTCAGCGACCCGAACGTGACGCACGGCATCGCGCGCCAGGGCAAGCCCGGCGGCGGGCACATCACGCCGGTTCCCGAGCCGTCGCAGTGGGCAATGATGCTGGCCGGCCTCGCGCTGGTGGGCTTCATCGTTCGCCGCAGTTCCAAGCGCGACCAGGAATAGACCCCGCAGCCACCCCCGACTCGCGGGCCGTTTCCGGCCCGCGCCAACGTACGAGAGAGAGAAAACCCATGAAGACCCTCACGCAAGCCGCCCATAGCCGCAACACACGTGCGTCGTGGCCAATGGCCGCCGGCGCGCTCCTCGTCGTGACCTTCGCGTTCACCGGGGCTACGCAAGCGCAGAGCCGCGCCGCGACCCTCGTGCCCATCAACACGCCCCAGAAGCAGGCGGCCGTCGCCGCGCCCATGCAAGCCGCGCCTGTCGCGCAGCCCTTGCAGGCAGCGCAGCCGGTGGCCAAGCCCGGCGGCGACTATCGCCTCGAGTCCCTCGGGCCCGGCGACATGGTGCGCGTCTCCGTCTTCCGCAACCCCGACCTCACCACCGAGGCGCGCATCTCCGAGCGCGGCACCATCCAGTTCCCGCTGGTGGGCGAGATCCCCGTCAACGGCATGACCGCCTCCCAGGCCGGCGCCAAGATCGCCGAGAAGCTGCGGGACGGAAGGTTCGTGGTCAACCCCGAGGTTACGGTTTCGGTGTTCCAGGTGAATAGCCGCGCCGTCTCGGTGCTGGGCAACGTGAACAAGCCCGGCCGCTACCCGCTCGACGCCTCGACCGCGAAGCTGACCGACCTCATCGCCGTGGCCGGCGGCATCGCCCCCACGGGCAGCGACCAGGTGACCATCGTCACCACCCGCGACGGCAAGACCCGCTCGATGGACGTGGACCTGCCTTCGATGCTGCGCGCCGGCGACCTGTCGAAGAACCTGGCCCTCGAGGCCGGAGACACGGTGTTCGTGCACCGCGCCCCGATGCTCTACATCTACGGCGAGGTGCAGAAGGGCGGCGCCTACCGCATCGAGAAGGACATGACCGTGATGCAGGCGCTCGCGATGGGCGGCGGCCTCACCCCGCGCGGCACCGAGCGCGGCATCCGCGTGACCCGCAAGGCCGACGGCCGCACCATCCAGCGCGAGGTGAAGCTCACCGACCCGGTCGAGGTCGATGACGTGATCCACGTGCGCGAAAGCCTGTTCTAAGAACTCCGCAACGCGAATCCAGGGAATCCATGAACATCACCCAGTTCCTCCTCGCCCTGCGTGGCCGCCTCGGGGTCTTCCTGACCCTGTTCGGCGCCACGGTGGCCGCGGCCATCGTCGTGACCTTCCTGATGGCCAAGACCTACCAGGCGACCGCCGCGATCCTGGTCGACAACCGCGACGAGCAGTCGTTGAACGGCACCGTCGCCTCGCAGCGCGAGCGCGTGGGCTGGATGCAGACCCAGATCGACATCCTCTCCAGCGAGCGCGTGGCGCGCGAGGCCGTGGAGGACATGAAGCTCGCGGAGAACGCGTCGGTGCAGGCCTCGTTCCGCGAGAGCGGCGAGGGCGGCAAGATCGAGGACTGGCTCGCCAAGGGCCTGCTTCTCGGCCTCAAGGTCGACGCCTCGCAATCGAACGTGATCCAGCTCGTCTACTCGTCGCGCGATCCGAAGTTCGCCGCCGCCGCGGCCAACGCCATCGCCCAGGCGTACATGGACATGACGCTGGCGCTGCGCGTCGAGCCCACCAGGCAGGCGGCCGGATGGTTCGAGGAGCAGCTGAAGGGCCTGCGCGCGTCCTTCGAGAGCGCGCAGATGAAGCTCTCGAAGTTCCAGTCGGAGAACGGCATCATCGCCACCGACGAGCGCGTGGACATCGAGTACGCACGCCTCGCCGCCCTGGACACCCAGAGTCTCGCGGCCACCAACAACGCCTCCGACGCGGCCTCGCGCCTGGGCACCTCCTCGGGCAGCGAGACGCTTCCCGACGTGCTGGCCAACCCGGTGATCCAGTCGCTCAAGGGCGAGGTGCTGCGCGCCGAGGCGAACCTCGCCCAGCTCTCGACCCGCCTGGGACCCGCCCACCCCGAATACGTGCAGGCCAAGCAGCAGGTCGACTCGCTGCGCTCCAAGCTGGGCGGCGAGATGGGCCGCATCGTGGGCGGCGTGCGCAACGTGACGGCGCAGCAGCGCCAGCGCGAGGGC
>JBBQBW010000535.1:0-2589 GCA_038318025.1 Burkholderiales bacterium
GAGCGAGGCCGCCCGCGGGTGCCGGCGGCGGACCGAGGGACTGCCACGAAGCGGCCCAGTACGCCAGCGCGTGAGCCAGTTCCGCATCGCTGCCCAGCTCCACCGCATAGGCGGTGCGGATGATGCCGTGGAAGGCGCCCCCGGCCACACCTGAGAGCAGCACCGGGCACCACTCGCGCAACGCCGCCTCGGCGCCCGCCTGCGCGAGGCGCGCCTGGAAATAGCCGACCCATGCGGGATAGGCCGCGCTCGAGCCCAGGTGAGCGCGCTCCGCCCCCGGCACGATGGCGAAGGAGCGGATGCGAAGCGGCTCCAGCTGCGTGCCGTAGCGCGTCGCGAAGGCGGCGATGGCCGCGTCATCCGCGCCCATGGCGTCGAGTGCCGCGAGCGCCATCGGCAGGTGGCTCGCGAGGTAGCCTTTGTAGAACGCGTCGCGCGCGTGCGCCGCTTCGATCGCGTGGCGGGTGGCCGCGCGCGCGCTCATTCGGCCGCCCCGCGCATCGGCTCGAGCGCGTCCTCGATCTCCTGGTCGAGCTTCTCGAGGAAGCGCAGCTTGCGCACCAGCGAGCAGCCGGCGTCGTAGTTGGCGTCGGCGTCGAGCGCGCGGCCCAGGAGCCCCAGCATCGACGCTCGCGCCTCCCCGATCTCGGAGCGCAGCCCCGCGAGGCGCTTCGCGTCCCGCGCGCCGCGCGCCTCGACCACCGCCTCCCGCCATTCCATCTGCTGCATCAGGAAGTCCGGCGGCATCGCGGTGTTCGACTCCTCGCCGGTGTCGAAACCCTTGAGACCCAGCAGGTAGCGCGCGCGGTCCACGGGATCGCGCAGCGTGCGGTAGGCCTCGTTGGCGCGCGTGGCCCACTGCATCGCCACACGCCGCTCGGCTTCCGACCCCGCGGCGAAGCGGTCCGGATGCACGCGGCCCTGCAGCTCGCGGTAGTGGGCCTCGAGGCGCGCGGCGTCGATGGCGTGGGACTCGGGCAACCCGAGGAGCTCGAAGTGGTTCCGGGAGAATTCTGCGGACATCGGGAGGGAGGAAGGGGACGGCGCCCCCGCCCCGGTCAGACGTTGAACGATTCGCCGCAGCCGCAGCGATCCTTCTCGTTGGGGTTGTTGAACTTGAAGCCCTCGTTCAGGCCGTCGCGCACGAAATCGAGCTCCGTGCCGTCGAGGTAGGCGAGGCTCTTGGGATCGATCAGCACCTTCACGCCGTTGCTCTCGAAGGACTGGTCCTCGGGCGCGACCTCGTCGGCGAACTCGAGCTTGTACGCGAGCCCCGAGCAGCCGGTGGTGCGGACTCCCAGGCGCAGGCCCACGCCCTTGCCGCGCTTTTCGATGTAACGCTGCACGTGCTGCGCCGCGCGGTCGGTGAGGGTCACGGCCATGTTCAGTCCGCCGCTTTCTTGCCGGCGTCGGCCTCGGAGCCGTACTTCTTGCGGTAGTCGGCGATCGCGGCCTTGATGGCGTCCTCGGCGAGGATCGAGCAGTGGATCTTCACCGGCGGCAGCGCCAGCTCCTCGGCGATCTGCGTGTTCTTGATGCCGGCGGCCTCGTCGATGCTCTTGCCCTTCACCCATTCGGTGACCAGCGACGAAGAGGCGATGGCCGAGCCGCAGCCGTAGGTCTTGAACTTCGCGTCCTGGATGATCCCGTCCGGGCCCACCTTGATCTGCAGCTTCATCACGTCGCCGCAGGCCGGGGCGCCCACCATGCCGGTGGCTACACCCGCCTCCTCCTTGCCGAAGGAGCCGACGTTGCGGGGATTCTCGTAGTGGTCGATGACTTTTTCGCTATATGCCATGGTTTTCTCCGGTTTTACCCTCACCCCGGCCCTCTCCCACGGGAGAGGGGACGCGGCGATGATCGTTCTTCAATGCGCTGCCCACTGCACCGTGTTCAGGTCGATGCCGTCCTTGTACATTTCCCACAAAGGGCTCATCTCGCGCAGCTTGCCGATGCGCTCCTTGATGAGGTTCACCGCGAAGTCGATGTCGGCCTCGGTGGTGAAGCGCCCGAGGGTGAAGCGGATTGAGCTGTGGGCGAGCTCGTCGTTGCGGCCCAGTGCCCGCAGCACGTAGGAGGGCTCGAGGCTCGCCGACGTGCACGCGGAGCCGGAGGACACCGCCAGCTCCTTCATGCCCATGATCAGCGACTCGCCCTCGACGTAGTTGAAGCTCACGTTGAGGTTGTGCGGCACGCGCTGCTCGAGGTCGCCGTTCACGTAGACCTCCTCCATGTCGCGCACCCCCGCCAGGAGCCGGTCGCGCAGCATGCGGATGCGCTCGTTCTCGGTGGCCATCTCGTCGCGCGCGATGCGAAACGCCTCTCCCATGCCGACGATCTGGTGGGTGGCGAGGGTGCCCGAGCGGAAGCCCTTCTCGTGGCCGCCACCGTGCATCTGCGCTTCCAGCCGCACGCGGGGCTTGCGACGCACGAAGAGCGCGCCGATGCCCTTGGGCCCGTAGGTCTTGTGGGCGGAGAAGCTCATCAGGTCGACCTTCAGCTTCGCCAAGTCGATCGGGGCCTTGCCGGTGGACTGCGCGGCGTCGACGTGGAAGATGATGCCCTTGGCGCGCAGCATCTCGCCGATCG
>JBBQBW010000536.1:0-2588 GCA_038318025.1 Burkholderiales bacterium
TACCGAGCACTCGCCATGAAAGGCACCACGCCCCTGCTCCCCGAAGACCTGTTCGTACTGCTGGAGCGCGCTTATCGCCGCAAGGCTCGCGCCTGCGACCCTTGCCTATTCACCTTGCCTTATCTGATCGGCTCCGGCGCCAGTTGGTCGGTCATCTCTTCGGCTGCCTGCTCCGAGGCTTGCCGGGGCATCCTCGAAGACGTCGTGGCCGAGCACCAGGCGACCTACCGCCTCGCCGGGGGCGCCTGAGCGGCGTGCGTTCGCGTCACCTCGCCGCAGTCACGCGCCACACCGAGCTGCCCACGGCGTCGGCCACCAGCAGCGCACCGCGGCGATCGATCGCCACCCCCACCGGGCGACCGTAGGCGCCCCCCTCGGGGCTCAGGAACCCCGACAGCACGGGCAGCGGCATTCCAGAAGGCTTGCCGCCGGCGAAGGGCACGAACACCACTACGTAGCCGCTGCGCGGACGGCGATTCCACGATCCATGCTCGCCGACGAAAACGCCGCTCCCATACGCCCCCTGCAGCGTGTTGCCGTCGGCGAATGTCATCCCCAGCGGCGCCACATGGTTGCCGAGCGCGTAGTCGGGCTTGATCGCCTTGGCCACCAGGTCGGGTCGCGGCGGCTGCGCGCGCGTGTCGACGTTCGCGCCGTAGTAGCTATACGGCCAGCCGTAGAAGCCGCCATCGCGCACCGAGGTGAGGTAGTCGGGCACCAGGTCGCTGCCCAGCTCGTCGCGCTCGTTCACCACGGTCCAGAGGGCCCCGGTGGTCGGCTCCCATCCCATCCCGTTCGGGTTACGCAATCCGGTGGCGAACAGGCGCTTGGCGCCGGTCTTCGCGTCGATCTCCCAGATGGCGGCCCTGCCATCCTCCTCCTCCATGCCGTTCTCGGCGATGTTGCTGTTGGAGCCGACCGTCGCGTAGAGCTTCGTGCCGTCACGGCTCGCGATGAGGCTCTTGGTCCAATGGTGGTTGCGCGGGCCAGCGGGCAGGTCCGCCAACTTCTTCCCCGCGCCCTCGATGCGGGTGGCGCCCGGCGTGTAGCGGAAGCGCACCACCGCATCGGTATTCGCGACGTAAAAAGCGTCGCCGACCAGGGCCATCCCGAAGGGCGAGTTCAAGTTCTCGAGGAACACGGTGCGCGTCTCGGGGATGCCGTCACCGTCCACGTCGCGCAACAGGGTGATGCGATTGGCGCTCGGAACGGCGGCGCCAGCCATCTTCATCACGACCCCCATCACCTTCGCCTTGATCCCCTTCTTGTCGGCGGGCCGGGGCGGCGCATTGGTCTCGGCCACCAGCACGTCGCCGTTGGGCAGGACGTGGAGCCAGCGGGGGTGGACCAGCTCGCCGGCGAAGCGCGTCACCCGGAGGCCGGCGGCCGGGATCGGCGCCGCGGCGCGCGGCCAGCCCTTGGCCGGGGCGATGTTCACGATGGGGATCAGCGCCTTGTCGGGCGGCGGAAGGTGGGGGTTGGGTCCCACGCCGCGCTCGAAGGGCACCAGCGAGGCGCCGGCGCAGGCGCCGACCGCGACCGCGGCGAGGATGAGGGTCGCACTGCGTTTCAGGCGGGGGAGTCTCATGGGGGGCTCGAGGTCTCGCGGAAGGCTGATTCGACCGCGCCGGTGGTCTTGCGTTCTCCCTGATAGCATTCCTCGCATGACAAATGCCCTTCCCCAAGGCGCCAGGGTCGCTCCCACCCGGATCATCGTGACCGGCGGCACCTTCGACAAGCAGTACGACGCCATCAAGGGCGAGCTCACGTTCAAGCAGACGCACCTGCCCGCGATCCTCGAGCAGGCGCGCGTGACCATCCCCATCGCGATCGAGATCAACCAGCTGATCGACAGCCTCCACATGACCGACACCCATCGTGAGAGCGTGCTGGCGACCTGCCGCGCCGCCCCCGAGCCCTCGATCGTCGTGATCCACGGCACCGACACCATGGCGCAGACGGCTGAGGTGGTGGGCCGCGCGGCGCTGGGCAAGACCGTGGTCTTCACCGGGGCGATGATTCCCTATTCCGTGCAGGGCTCCGACGCCCTCTTCAACCTGGGATTCGCGGTGGGGATCGCACGCTCCCTGCCCCCGGATGCCTACATCGCAATGAATGCCCGCGTGTTCCCCTGGAACAACGTGCGCAAGGACAAGTCGGGCGGCGTCTTCGAGGCGGCGCGATGAAGGACTTGAAGGGCGCGTTCCATTCGATCCATCGCCAGGGCTTCGTGCGCGTGGCGAGCTGCACGCCGCGCATCCATGTCGGCGACCCGATGGGCAACCTCGAGGAGACGCTGGCCCTCATGCGCGAGGGCGAGGAGCGTCGCGTCGACCTGATGGTGTTCCCCGAGCTCGGCCTCTCGGCCTATGCGATCGACGACCTGCTGCTCCAGGAGGCGTTGCTGGACGCTGTGGAGGTGGCCATCGGCAAGCTCGTCGAGGAGACGAAGGCGATGCGCCAGGTGTGCGTGGTCGGCGCCCCGGTGCGGCGCAACCAGCGCCTCTACAACTGCGCGGTGGCGAGCGCGCGCGGGCGCATCCTCGGCATCGGGCCCAAGTCGTTCCTGCCCAACTACCGCGAGTTCT
>JBBQBW010000537.1:0-2584 GCA_038318025.1 Burkholderiales bacterium
GTTGTCCTTGGCCGAGAGGATGGCGAGCCCCTTGGGCGGCATCGCGGCGAGGTGGTCGGCGATGGCGCCCAACTCGCGCAACACCTCGCTGGAGAAGGTATTGGTGCCCGCCCCCGCGCGGTCGAAGGTGAGCCAGGCGAGGCTGTCGCCATCGACCGCGAGCTTCCAGTGCTTCGTGTCCATCAAGTCTTCTTTCTCCGGAGAACCTGAACCTTAGGGGACAGACCACCAATTGCATGGATTGAAACAATAGTTCAGGGAGCGCAATTGGTGGTCTGTCCCCTAAGGTTGTCCCCTAAGGTTCATACGCGCTCCAGGAGCATCGCCCCACCCTGCCCGCCGCCGATGCAGAGCGATGCAACGGCACGTCGCCCGCCCGTCCGCTCCAGCACCTTCAATGCATGCAGCACCACGCGCGCACCCGAGGCGCCGATGGGGTGGCCCAATGCGATCGCGCCACCATCGACGTTGAGCTTCGCGCGGTCGAGCTTGCCGAAAGCCCGCGGCAGCCCGAAATGCGCCTGGCAATACTCGTCGCTCTCCCAGGCGGCGAGGCAACCGAGCACCTGCGCCGCGAAAGCCTCGTTGATCTCGGCGGCGTCGATATCGTCCCAGGTGAGTTGGTGCTTCGTGAGCAGGGGCGTGATCGCGTGCACCGGCCCCAGCCCCATTTCGGAGGGATCGAGGGCACCCCAGTGGGTATCGACGATGCGGCCCAGGGGCTTCAGCCCATGCTCTCCCACCGCCTCGTCGGAGGCGAGGATCAGCATCGCGGCACCATCGGTCACCTGGGAGCTGTTGCCGGCGGTGACGTTGCCGTAAGTGCGGTCGAACACGGGTTTCAACTTGGCGAGCTTCTCGACGCTCGAATCGCGCCGCACGCCGTCATCGGCCGCGTACACCGTGCCGTCGGGGCCGAACATCGGCTCGACTTCGGCGAGCTGGCCGTTGTCCTGGGCGAAAGCGGTGCGACGGTGGGACTCCACCGCGAACTCGTCCATCATCTGGCGCGTGACACCGAAGCGTTTGGCCACGATCTCCGCGGTCGATCCCATGGAGATCCTGACGATCGGATCGGTGAGGCCCCGCAGGATGGCGATGACAGGCGCCAGGTTGGAAACCTTGAAGCGCGTGGCGAGCGCCGCCTTCTGCCCGAAGCTCTTCGCGGCGTACCACGCTGCCAGCCAGTTCACCATCGCGGGGCCGTAAAGCAACGGCGCGTGGGACATGGCATCGGTGCCGCCGGCGAGCACCAGGTCGGCGCGGCCGGCGAGGATGTTGACCACGGCGGAATCGAGCGCCTGCATGCCCGAGGCGCAATTGCGCATCACGGTCCACGCCGGCACCTTGTCGCCGCAGCCCAAACGCAGCGACACGACGCGCCCAATGTTGGCCTCGTCGGCCGAGGGCATCGCGGCGCCGACGATCACCTCGTCGAACGCGGTGGGCGCGAACGGCTGGCGCAGCAGCAGCGGCCGCGCCGCGTTGACGGCGAGGTCCGAGCCGGTGAAGGGTCCGAGGCCGGTGCGCGCCTTGAGGAACGGGGTGCGCGCGCCGTCGACTACATGGACGCGGCGACGGCCTTCTTGCGGGGTTCCTGCCATGTGTCCTCCGGTTTGGCGCCGCGCGCGAGGTCGTGGGGGAAATCGTCCACCTTCACGACGTCGCGGCGCAGCTGTTCGGTGCGCTCGAGATGGTCGAGCTCGGCCGGGGTGATGATCCCGGCGGCGGCGGCGGCGCGGCGCTTCTCCTCGGGTGTGCGCTGCGGGAGCTTGCCTTCCTTCGTCGCGGCGCGAAGCTTCGCCTCGATGGGCTCGGCGGCGATCACCGCCTCCATCGCGTACTCGAGCCGCCCGACCACATCGTTCTCGTCACGCGGGATATAGGCGCCGGCGGTGAGTCGGTCGCGCGCCGCGCACGGGGTGATGAGGATCTGCGCCACCTTGGAGCCCACCTTGTCGCTGGCGGCGTTGAGGGTGAGGCCCTTGGGGAAGATCAGCACCCGCAGCAGCACCGCGACGGCACGGCTGGGGAAGTTCGCCACCACGCCCTCCATCGCCACCTGCAGCCGGAAGAAGCTGTCGTACATCGCCCAGTGCAGCAGCGGCAAATCCTCCTTCTGGCGGCCCTCGTCCTCCCAGCGCTTGACCGTGGCCGACATCATGTAGAGGAGCGAGAGGCAATCGCCCAGGCGCGCCGAGATCTTCTCGCGGCGCTTCAGCTGCCCGCCGATCACGAACATCGACACGTCGGAGATGAGCGCGAAGGCGGAGGAGAAGCGCGTCATGATCTGCAGGTAGCGCCGTGTCTCCGGAGCGCCCGGCACCACCAGCCCCACCCCGACGGTCATTCCGAGCCACAACGAGCGTGCGGCGTTGGAGATCGTGAACCCGATGTGGCCCCAGAACGCGCGGTCGAAATCGGCGAGGCTCCCCTTCTGCGCCGCCTCGATCTCCTTCAGCACGAACGGATGGCAGCGGATCGCGCCCTGGCCGAAGATGATCAGCGAGCGCGTGAGGATGTTGGCGCCCTCGACGGTGATCGCGATCGGGATGGACATGTAGGCGGCGCCGAGGTGGTTGTT
>JBBQBW010000538.1:0-2580 GCA_038318025.1 Burkholderiales bacterium
GTCATTCACGTAGTCGGCGAGCTGGTCGAGCGAGCCCAGGACCTTCTCGTCCCCCATCTCCTCGACGCGGTCGGCGCAGCGGTCCTCGAAGAACCCGGCGACGCGGATGCCGAGGTACGGCGTGGCGCGCACCTGCTCGGCGAGCTTGCGCCCCAGGCTTCCCGCGCCCGCCACCACCGCCACGCGCTGCACGCCCTCGGCGGCGAGGAGCTTCGGCAGTACGATCGGCACCAGCATGTGGGCCGCGAACATGACCACCGGGGTGAAGGCGATCCACGAGACCAGGACGCGCTCGTCGAAGGAGCCGATGGTGCGCGTGGCCCAGCCGAGCGTGAGCAGCAGGCCCACCACCAGGATCCAGCCGCCGAGCACGTCGCGGGCGATGGCGCCGGCGCTGGTGCCGCGCGGCGGGTGGCCGGGGAAGGTGAGCGAGAAGACGAGTAGGGCGAGGATCACGTAGGCGCCGTCGAAGGGCCGCCCGAACCAGGCCGCGGTGGCCACCAGCGTGCCGATGGCGGATGCGGCTTCGAGCAGCATCCGCGCGAACGCGGCCAGCGGCATGGGACCTTGGGTGAGGCGCGGGTGGGTCTGTGTGGCGATCAATTCGGGGCTCCGTGAATCGTTGGCGCTGCCGTCGGTGGATGACGACAGACCTAACCTTATCGCCCCTATGCGTAGCTACAGGGTCCGCAGACTGGTCCCTCAGGACTATCCCGGCCTGCGCCGCGCGTCCCGGCACCTGTCAAATGGCACTCGTGCCCGTCGGTAATATTTTCTCCAATGACTTCATGAGCATTTAACAATCCATGCCTACACTCCGGGCCATGCGACTCGTCAGCCGACAACCCGATTCCCGCCCCCCGCGCGGCCCCTTCACCGAGAATTCGCTCAACGGAGAAGGCATGCGCGAGGATTCCCCCATTGATGGCGCGCCGTCCACCGCGACCCGGTTGAATGACTCCGAACGCGAGGCGCTGCTCCTCAACATCGACATGTCGCTGCGCGTGCACACCCGCGCCCAGTGCTTCAGCTGGGTGCAGGGCGCGCTGCAGAGCCTCATTCCCCACGAGCTGCTGGTCTGCGGTCTGCAGGAAGGCCGCCACAGCTCGATGCGCGTCGATTGCTTCTCCACCGCGCCCGTGGACACCATCCGCTTCGGCGAGGTATTCCAGCAGGACGTGTCGCTGGTGCCCCACCTCATCAAGCTGTGGGAAGACAACCGCTGCCAGGCCGTCACCTGCGAGACCGACCGCGGCCCGTTCGCCGCCGGAACGCTCGCCCGCGAGCTCGCGCGCCTCGGGGTCTCACCGGTGCTCGCCCACGGCACCCACGACGCCACCGGCAACATGACCAGCTTCTTCGTGTTCGCGAGCCGCCCCGGCGCGCTCTCGGGCAAGCAGCAGTACCTGGCCGACCTGATGGTCCCGTACCTGCACTCCGCGTGGGTGCGCAGCCAGGTCACGTGGCCGCTGGACCGCGCGGGCGTGAAGCCCGCCAAGACGGGGTTGCTCACGCCGCGCGAGCAGCAGATCCTGCAGTGGATCTACCACGGCAAGAGCAACATCGAGATCGGGATGATCCTCGAGATCAGCCCGCTCACGGTGAAGAACCACGTGCAGAAGACGCTGCGCAAGCTGAACGTGCTCAACCGCACGCAGGCGGTGGGCAAGGCGCTCGCGCTGCGCATCGTCAATCCGTAACCCGCCCGAAGCGGCCTCCCATGTCCGCTTCGAGCGACGCCCACGTCGCCACCGCACCCGCGTTCGCGCGCATCGCGCCGTTCGCGGTGTTCATGGCGTTCGTGGCGATCCTGTCGTGGCCCGAGGGCCCCACCTCCCATCTTTCCCAGGCCGACATTCGCTGGCTGGTGATCCTGCGCGCCGTGGCGGTGGCGGGCGTGCTCGGGATCTTCTGGCGGCATTACGTCGAGCTCCACGAGGCGCCGGCGCTGCGCGTGCCCGAGTGGCTGCTCGCCGTGGGGCTGGGGGTGCTGGTCTTCGCGGCCTGGATCACCTTCGACCACGGCTGGTTCGCGTTCGACTCGGGGCAGGGCTTTTCGCCGCTACGCCCCGACGGGCGCATCGACCCGATGCTCGCGATGCTGCGGCTGGCGGGGTTCGCCTTGCTCGTGCCGGTGATGGAGGAGCTCTTCTGGCGCTCCTTCCTGCTGCGCTGGATCGACAAGCGCGAGTTCCTCAAGATGGACCCGAGACATGCGTCCATGGCCGCTTTTGCGATATCCTCGGCCCTATTCGCCTCCGAGCACTCCCAGTGGTTCGCGGGACTGCTCGCCGGGTTGGCGTACGGCTGGGCCTACATGCGAACCGGCAACCTCTGGGTCCCCATCGTCTCCCATGCGACCACCAATGGCCTCCTCGGAATCTGGATACTGGCAACCGGCAACTGGAAGTTCTGGTGAGGCGAGGTTCGCCATCCGCGCGCTCGCCCTAGCGGCCTCGCTCGCGTTCGCGCCTTCCTCGTGGGCCCTGTTCCAGGACCGCGTCGAGGTCTTCGCCGGGCAGAACGTCTCCTACGACAGCAACGTCTTCCGCATCTCGGACCAGCTCGATCCGCGCGCCA